>CAYWHQ010000040.1:0-320 GCA_964457665.1 uncultured Prolixibacteraceae bacterium
GGCGGAATCCAATGGCTTTGGCAGGATGGCAGTACCAATTCAGTTTATCAGGTCACCCAGCCGGGGACTTACTGGGTTAAAGTTACATATGCAGTAGGCTGTTTCATTACTGATAGTGTTAATATAACAACCATCTCACTTGATACTGTTGATGTTACAATAACAGCCTCCGCCAATCCTGTTTTGACAGGCACACCAGTTACTTTTACAGCCATACCATTAAACGGTGGAGCAGTACCTATTTACCAGTGGCTGGTCAATGGGAGTCCTGCCGGATCGAATTCTCCAACTTATCAGTATTTTCCTGCCAACGGGGATAG
>CAYWHQ010000040.1:330-11384 GCA_964457665.1 uncultured Prolixibacteraceae bacterium
GCATCCAATGTGTTTTGTCATCCAGCCTTCTCTGTTCGACAAACAATCCCGATACTTCAAATCTTGTTATAATGCAGGTTGACAGCGGAGATCCATGCCCCGGCATCCCGACGGTTGATTACGGGGGTAAGACCTATAATACCGTCCAGATTGGTACACAGTGCTGGCTTATGCAGAATCTGGATGTGGGGACGATGATTCCTGGTTCACAAAACCAGATGGATAACAGCACGATCGAGAAATACTGCTATAACGATCTGGATACCAATTGCACTGTTTATGGAGGTCTTTATCAATGGGGTGAAATGGTTCAATATCTAAACGGTGCTTCCAATATAACTTCATGGTCACCTCAGCCTGAAGGTTTTGTTCAGGGAATCTGTCCCGAAGGATGGCACATCCCGAATGACACCGAGTTCTCCGAATTGTATGATTATCTTGGAGGACTTTCAGTTGCAGGAGGTAAATTAAAAGAAGAAGAATTTGATCATTGGCTGAGTCCGAACACCGGGGCTACTAATTTGTCCGGATTCACAGCCCTCGGAACCGGAAGAAGAGATCCCTCCACAGGTTATATCTACTTCAATATGAATACAAATATTTGGAGTACAGGAAACCAGCCGGGATTCGCAACGGGTCACAGAATCGCCGGTTATAATACTGAAAATGCAGTATCCGGTGAAAATGAGAAAACCACTGGATTCTCCGTCAGATGTATAAAAAACGGCTGTGCCTTAACAGACACCCTGGAAGTCACCATCACATCTTCCTCGAACCAAGTCTGCCAGGGCGACACCGTCTGCTTCACCGCCAACATCACCAACGGAGGTACCGATCCCTCTATCCAGTGGATGGTAAATGACAGCCTCTCCGAAGGGCTGGTGGCCTGGTACCCTTTCAATGGAAATGCCAATGATGAAAGCGGGAATGGTCATGACGGAACTGTTGTCGGCGCAACTCTGATATCTGACAGATTTAATAATCCTTCCAGCGCTTATAACTTCGACGGGAATGATTATATAGAACTTTTGGGTACTGACACCTTGAATTTCTCCTCAGGAGGATTTTCATTGTGTGCTTGGGCCAAGTTCAACACATACCAGGATGATAAGCTGATACTGGCAAAGCATACTGTTGGCAGTGGATCTCCGGACGGCTACTTTATCAGTGTTTGGGAAGATAAATTCGCATTCTATCTGAAAGAACCGCGATTGACAACAACACAAGCATTCGGAGATAATAACTGGCACCTCCTTGTGGCAATCTATGACGGAACTACCCAACACATATTCGTCGATGGTCAGCTTATAATTTCCAAAGTTGAACAAAATCCAAATCCAAATACATTAATTCTCAATATTGGCAGTGGTGGTGGTCTAATGGGTAATTTCCATCGGTTTATAGGGGGAATTGATGATGTACGAATATATGAACGGGCGTTAACCATGTCGGAGATCCAGGCTTTGTATCACGAGGGGGATTCAACATTCTGTCTGGTTCCTTCCAATGGAGATTCAGTCTATTGCATCGTCACCTCCTCCGATACCTGCGCTGTCAACAACCCCGACACCTCCAATGTCATCGTCATGACAGTGAATCCAACGCTGCCGGTCAGCGTCACCATCATTGCCTCTGCCAATCCGGTGTGCGAGGAGACAGAGGTAACCTTTACGGCAACCCCGGTGAACGGTGGAACAGCTCCGGTCTATGTCTGGAAGGTCAATGGAAATATTGAAGGGAGCAACAGCAATACTTTTATCTATGAACCCGAAGATGGTGATGTGATCACCTGTACCCTTACCTCCAATGCAAATTGTGCAACGGGGAACCCTGCGGTTTCAAACAGCATCATTATGGTGGTTTACGAGGATCCTGAAACAGATGGAATATGGCATAATTGAAATTACGAATTACGAATTACAAATTAATAAATAATAGAATATAAATTAACAGAAAATTAAACAGTTACCAAAATTGAGAAAAATGAAAGCAATGAAGTTCATGTTTGCAGTCGTGCTGGCGGCAATGGCTGCAATGCCTCTGGCAGTTACAGGTCAGAACACCAATCCCTACAGCGTTTGTCAGGGCGCCACGGAAACCTACTGGATCCAAAGCCCGGGAACAGGCTCCACTTTTAACTGGACCATCACCCCTGGGGTATCAGGGACCGACTGGACCATCGTCGTCAACAACAACGACAACATTCAGGTGCTCTGGATACTTCCGGGCGTTTACACGGTACAGGTCGTTGAGACAAGTTCCCAGACCTGCGTCGGCGACCCGATCACCCTCGCGGTAACGGTCGTGGCTACTCCCACGGTAGCCAACGCCGGGCCTGACCAGACCCTATGCGGTACGCTTACGGCAACGCTTGCCGGAAATACCCCAACTGCCGGTACCGGAACATGGACCCAGGTCGGCGGAACAGGAACCATCACCTTTACCGATGCCGGCAACCCAACTACCGGTATCACAGCCTCGGAATATGGCACCTATGTCCTGCGGTGGACCATCTCCAATCTGCCTTGTACCGATTCATTTGATGAGGTGACCATCACACTCAACCCGCCGGTGGTAGCAACTGCAACCAGTAACAGCCCGGTTTGCGAAGGCGGCGTATTGGAACTCTATTGCGACGTGAACGGAGCCACTTACTCCTGGACCGGTCCCAACGGCTTTACCTCCAGCCTGCAGAACCCGACCATCACGGGAGTTACACCGGCCGCTAGCGGAACCTACACCGTTGTGGTGACAAACATCCCCGGCGGTTGCCCCGACGCTACCGACGATACCGATGTGGTCATCCATCCGAAACCGGTCACCAACGGGATCTGGCATAACTGATGGGCTAATGTGCTAATGTGCTGATGTGCTGATGTGCTGATGCGTTAATATGCTGATGTGTTAATGAGTGAATGAGTTGTGGATTGATCACCGGTGTTAAAGTGAAAACTGTGAAGCTGCAGTTTCGATTGCTGGCGTGCATGCTTTTGCCATGGTTGATGGTGCATGAATCCGCCGGGCAGTCGTTGCTGCCGGATACGGTTTGTGAGGGGACGACCCACCGGATGTACTGGGTGTCGGGACTCCCCGGCTCCACCTATGCCTGGTCGGTGACGGGAGGCGCCATCTGGCCGCCCGGCGACAACGACACGATCTTTGTGGATTGGTCGGGGGTGTTGCCCGGGGCTTATTCCATCTCGGTCGCCGAAACCTCTTCGGCCGGGTGCCAGGGGGATCCCCTGACGGGTGTGGTGCATGTCGTGCCGGCCCCGGTGGTCACTTTCTCAGCTTGTTTTGATACCATCACCACTACAGAAGCCCAACCTTACCGGCTCAAGGGAGGTCTGCCCATTGGTGGGGTCTACACCGGCCCTGGTGTCAGCAATGGTTTCTTTGATCCTTCTGTCGCCGGGCCCGGTAACCATAACATCACTTATTCATACACCAGTTCCATTGGCTGCACCTCCTTCACTCAGTCACTCATTCACTCATTCACTCATTCACTTACCCCCTGCGGCCAGCCATTTACCGATATCCGCGACGGAACAGTATACCCCACTGTCCAGATAGGTTCCCAATGCTGGATGAAATCAAATCTCAATTTTGGTAACGCGATTCCGGGTAACCTGGTCCAGCGCGACAACTGCCAGTGGGAAAAATACTGCTACAACGATAGTCTGATCCATTGCACCAACGCGGGAGGACTCTACCAGTGGGACGAACTGATGCGTTTTGAATCGCCGGAAGGCCTCCAGGGCTATTGCCCCCCCGGCTGGCACATCCCTTCGGAAGCGGAGTGGCTCGACCTCCTGAATTATTACAACGGACCTGCATTTGCCGGGGATGCCCTGAAAACCGGGGGATCCTCCGGCTTCGATGCGATGCTGAACGGCAGCCTCTTTGCCAACAGCACATACAAATTCGGGGGATGGGCAGTCTTCTACTGGACCTCGACCAGGCATGCCGCCATCAAGGCCTGGTCGCACGGTCTGAACGAACCCGATCACGGCGTCTCTACCTACCCCTCGTCCGTGCAGAATGCATTTTATGTCCGGTGTCTGAGGGATTGAGAATAAGTGGGCGAGTGGGCAAGTGAACGGGTGAACAGGATTGAATTTACGAGGTACGAGGTGCGATTTAGGAATAAGAGGTCTTCGTGGATTCTTCGTGGGCTTCATACCTTCCTGCCTACCTGCTCCATAATCGAATATACCTCTCTGTGATACAAAATCCTTGCAAACTCGCGAAACGAAGCATGATAACCGCAATTCAGGCAGGTAAGTTCTGCGATAAATAATCCCCGGATGTTTCTAACGAAACCTGGGAAGGATTTTTTCGCAATGTGAGTTCCCAGAACGACGGAATCGTGGGAAGTACATACAGGGCATAAATAGCCGACCTTAAGTACCGATTTGCACACCGGACAAAGGCGTTTTCCATTACCGATGTATTTAAACTCGTGAGCTTCGAGCTCAACTCCGCATACAGGACATTGCATTTCAGGTTTTTTCAAAGGGTACAAATGAAGATACTATTGGGAAATAATTATTATATACTCAATGAATGTATTCAATAAACTAATAAACCGTATATTTATCATCATTTTGCAGACTACCTGTCTTGAATCGATGAAAACCGTCCGGTTAATCCTGGGAATTCTCTTTTTGCTTCCAGAATTCTTTGTTACGTGCAAGCCCCTTTATGCACAACAGATAACCTACACGGTCAGGCAGTACACCACGGAGAACGGATTGGCGAATAATCAAGTGAAATCCATTGCAAGAGATAAAAATGGTTTTTTATGGATTGCTACATTTGACGGACTATCACGATTCGACGGATCTGATTTTGTAAATTATTTTCATGATCCAAAAGACTCCAATTCCATCCCTGCTTATGACTTGTTAGGAGTTCTGGTTGATTCCAGTAATAACCTTTGGATAACAAATACCCGATGGTTATGTCGGTTCGACAGAAAAAAAGAATCTTTTCATCCTGTCATTTCAGAAACTACCCTGTCCGATTCCCTGGTTCACTTTGTGGAAGCGTCCCTGGACTCTGATTCAATTCTATGGATCCTTACAAGCCATGGTTTGGCCAAATTCGATCCTCTAAAAAACAGGTTCGTCAATATTCCAATAATTGACTCTACCCTTTCTCTATCCGGAAAACTTCATTGTTATTTACGTTTCGATAACTTAAACAGGATTTGGTTTATCAAGGATCCTCATGCAATTTATCAGGGTAATTTAAAAATCAATAAGGATTCTGTTTGTGTTGTAGTTTATCATAAATATTATATCAATTGGCCATCCGATTTCGTTAATCTCGACTTCCAGCCCTATATCTATGCAGACCAAAATCATACGACATGGTTGATGTCCTGTAAGGGTCTTTTCCGGTTGGATGCTGAAAAGAATGTTTTTACACGTTCCGGAGAAGAGGATTTTATCCTTAACGGTAATTTTGACTTTCCTGTTTATTGGAGTGAGCCGGGAAAGGGAATTTTTTATTACTATCCGGATAAAGATACCCTAATTCATTTCTATCATCCTGATTATTACATTATCAAGGCCCTTTATTCGAACCAAAACTTATTCTGGTTTGGAGGTCTTTTATATAATCGGGAGGGAGTGGGATTAAATCGGGTGTGCCTGGTGGAAGGACCATTTACCCACTACCTGCTTCCCGAAGAAAAGGATAAAAAACCAGCGGTATTTGGGCTAATTGAAGATACAATGGGAGTGATCTGGGCTGGATTGCGTGGAGAAGAATATCTTATCCGGATCAGTCCTTCCGGAAAGATCCATTCATGTAATTTCAGCGATCCGGAACTGATGACAACGGGTAATCATCCCCGAGCATTAGAGTTGGTGGAGAATAAAATATGGGTGGGGTATCTGAATAACTATGCCTATTGGTTCGATCCCTATAATCTAGATATGAAAACATCCATTATACCGATGAATCAGATCATCTCCGATCTGAAAATACACGGAAGAAAAAGTTACCGGTTGATAAAAAAGGATTTACGTAATAATGTGATTTTGGGTGGAAATAATCAGCTAACCTGTATTGATCCGTTTTCCTGGAAAATTCTGAAAGACTCTCCGTTCCCGGGCTCAATTTACTCTTTTTTACAAGATAATGACTCCACTATTTGGATCGGTGGTATGGATTTCATCATGAAGTATGATAAAGACTTCACAACGGAAGAGCGCATCCAGGTTACATCTGGAACCTATAACATAGAAGCCATGGCGGATGAAGACACTGTTTTATGGCTTGCCTTAATGGGCGGTGGAATCGGAAAATTCCATAAACAATCCCATAGGATGAGTATCTATTCAACCAGGCAAGGACTATCCAATAATATTATATATGATATGCTGAAAGACAGACAAGGAAGGCTTTGGATGGGTACAAACAAGGGAATCTCAATGTTCAACCCGGTTTCAGGATATTTCAGGAACTTTGGAGTTAACGACGGTCTACTCATCGAAGAATTTAATTCCGATGCAGCCTATCAATGTTATGATGGAAGGATGATATTTGGAGGTATGGGAGGGGTGGTAGCATTTTACCCTGACAGTGTTATGCAATCGAATTTGCCGGAAGATTTTTCTCTGCCAATGATCACTGAATTCAGGGCTTCCGGTAATATTGGAGTTTCTATCCCTGATATTTACCAACGGAGTTTGGTTCATTTACCAAAAGGATCCATTCACCTGTCCATTACTTTCGTCAAACCCGATTTACTGAACGCAGAAAAATTATATTATCGTTACCGCATGTCGGGGGTATCAGATTATTGGACCCAAACCGACAGCAGGCACCGGTATGTCAGGTTCACGGGATTGAAGCCAGGCTCCTATATCTTTGAATTACAGGCAACTGACATCAATGGCAATTGGGGTGCATCCAGAGCATTAATGATCAGGATTCCATCATATTTCTATCAGACCTGGTGGTTTCTGGCAATGGTCATAAGCATTGGTCTTGTCGGTCTGTTTGCAATGATTTGGATGTGGCGTCGTCAGGTAAACCTGAGGGAGCAGCGGATCATAACACAATTGAAACTTGACACTTTACGCAATCAACTCAACCCTCATTTCCTCTTCAACTCACTTAACTCGATCAATTACTTCATTGCCAACAATGACCAGCTTTCGGCAAACCGTTATGTCAGCCGTTTCAGTCAGTTGATGCGGTCAATATTAACCAACTCAGCCTTTGAATACATTCCGCTGGAGAAAGAACTGGAAGCCTTGGAGGATTATTGCCGGCTGGAGCATCTGCGGTTTCAGGATAAGTTTGATTATTTGATTAAAGTTAATGACGTGATATCCGTGGAGGATATTGAGATTGCTCCTACCATGGTTCAGCCTTTTGTGGAAAACGCTATCTGGCATGGTGTAAACTGGCTGGAGGACCGGAAAGGATATATAGAAGTCCGATACGAATCTGTATCAGACCACTTCATCAGATGTACCATCACCGACGACGGTATCGGCAGAAAAGCATCGGCAGCGCGAAAATCAGAAGAGAGCAGGAAAAGAAGGTCCCGTGGACTGGCTATTATCCGGGAACGTTTAGAAATGGTCAACACCATCAGGAAGTTGAACCTTTCCGTTAAATTTTCCGATCTGTATCCAGGAAAAGAGGAGAGCGGAACGGTAGTTACCATTGAGATCCCTATTCAAAAAACAACAATATGATCCGTACTGTCATCATCGACGATGAAATACCGGCGCGGGATGCACTCAGAAAATATCTTGATTCCTATTGTCCCGTCGTAACCGTTGTGGGAGAAGCCAATTCCATGAAAACCGGACTGGTTCTTCTTGCAGCCCAGAATCCTGAACTGGTCTTCCTCGATGTGGAGATGCCCAACGGCAACGGATTCGATCTGCTTCGCAGCCTGGACCGGATCACTTTTAGGATCATCTTTGTTACGGCATTTGAAAAATACGCGGTCAGAGCTTTTCGGTTTTTTGCAAGTGATTTTCTGCTCAAACCCATAAATATTGATGAACTTCAGGGCGCCGTTGAAAAAGTGAAGCAGGAGATCGAAAGGGAGATCCAGAGCAAGAACCTGGATGAACTCATGCGATATATCCGGTCGCATACCCAGGAAATCCACAACATCGTGATACCAGACAAGAAAGGTTTTTCCATTCTGGAGATTAAAGACATCCTGTATTGCGAAGCCGACAGCTACTGCACACACTTTTACCTTACCGACGGCCGCAGGATCACCAGTTCCAAGCACCTGAAGATCTACGACGAATTGTTGGCCGAAAGCCATTTCCAGCGGGTACATAACTCCCATGTCGTCAACCTGCATCACGTGAAATCCTTTGACCACGAAGGGATCATCCACCTGGCCGGCGGGCAAAACGTACCGTTGGGGAATGCGTATAAGAAACGGTTTGTGGAGCGGATCGGAGGGATGAGGTAATCCGGGATTATTTACTGGTTTTTTCTTGTTTATTGGACATACTACCTTACTTATTGGATAAGGTTGGATATTAAGAAAAACACTTTTAAGATTGCAAGGATCCTAAAACATCATGGCACTTTTAAAACTGTTTACTTCAACCATCTTTGTCGACAAAGAAAGTAATATCATGATAGAATTAAAACGGTTCATTATGAAAACAAAACAAGTTGCAATTCTCTTTCTACAGGTAATTGCGTACATTCAACTGGCCTCGGGGCAACAACCATCCTGGATGCCTACCACGGATTTTCCAACTCCCGGTGCCTTAAATGTTTATTGTCTTGGTCTGAATTTTGGATGGTGTGACAAAATCACCGTGGGAGGATATTCCAATACAGGGAATTATCCCATGTTTCACAGCAACGACAGGGGCAATACCTGGGAGAACATAGGTCCTACACCCATCGGGACAGTTTATTCGCTTGCACAGGAAGCATCTACCCTAGGAACCAAATATGCCGGCATCAGGGATGATTTTAATTCGGCCAATAACGGGCTTTTCCGGCGCACTAATACGTACGGATGGGAACTCAGAGCTTGCGCAGGATTAGATATCAGAGCGGTTGTCCAAAATAACGGAACAGTGCTCGGGGGCGTTACAGGATCAGGGCGCGGAATTTATCGTTCTACAAACATGGGTGATTCATTCTCCCACATATACGCCAATGCAGACATTTATTGTTTCTGGGCTCAACCAAATACTTTCTGGGCAGGTGGCAGCTATCCGTCAGGATCCGGTGTGATTCTGAAATCAACAGGTTTTCCGTTTGATACCTGGAATGAAATTGGTACTGTTGATGGATATGTTATTGGAATTACAGTGGCTGATAATGGCAATGTTTTTGCTGCAACTCACCAGGGAAAAATTTTCAGGTCCATCAACGGTAACTCATTCGAAATTTGCAGAACAGGGATTAACTGGAATATTCTTAAAATCCCAATTGTAGCAACAGGTAATGGAAATGTATATTACGGTGATTACCAGAATGGTATATACTATTCAAGTGACAACGGAAATACATGGATTGAATACAATGAAGGACTGACTATACCGGCCCATATCATTGATCTGTTAATTGATCCCTGTGATAAAAACTTTCTATACATGGCTTTGGGTGGCTCTTTATCCAACCATATATACTATCGTGAAGATTTTCTGATTTCTACTTCCTCAAATCCACCCGAAGGAGGCTCAACTACTGGAGGAGGCTCATATACATACAATCAGACAGCGACTGTTAGCGCATATCTTTCCACAGGATGGATCTTTGATAACTGGACTGAAAATGGATCAGTCGTAAGCACAAGCAGTAACTATTCATTTAATGTTTTAACCAACAGGAATCTCGTTGCTAATTTTACACCAGATTCGTATCAAATACAAACCTTCGAAAATCCATTCAACGCAGGATTTACGACAGGTGGAGGAAATTATCTTTATGGACATGTCGCAACTGTCGAGGCAATTCCTTATCCAAACTGGGAATTCACGACATGGACTGAGAACGGTGATGTAGTCTGGAATTACCCGACTTATTCATTTACCGTGACCGATAATCGTAATCTTACTGCTAATTTCCAGCAAGTAATACCTTCGGTACAGGAAAGAAATGAGATTCATTCTATCACTATTTCACCAAATCCTTGCCAGAAGAGTACCAAAATTTCACTTTGGTTAAATAATAAATCATATCTTAAAATAGACCTTTTTGATATCACAGGTTCCCTGATTTCTTCTATCGCTGACCAGTCAATTGAACAGGGTAAATTCGAAAAAGAGATTGATACTTCTTTGTTAACGGTTGGAATTTACTTTTTCAAAATTACGAGTCAAAATACAATCGTTATTAAGAAGATTATTGTGATTTAATCAATGGATAATTATCAATAAAAATAGTGTCACCAATCTATCTAAAATGCAATTGCCTAAAGTGTGGTCACATTTCAGAAGTCGTTGCCGATTCCCTGTTCGCGTGGGGGGTGACCGTTACCTGTCCCAACTGTTTGAACAGGAATTTTCCAAAAATCGAATGTCCGGAATGTGGGCATGTATCGCGGCCTGTGCCGGTTTTCTTTAACTCCCAGAAAATGAAATGCGGGAAATGGGGATGTGGGTATAAAGGGTATCCTTATGAATTTACGGTCGTGATAAAATAATCCGAGTACTGTCATCCCATGAATGATCTGAATCAAAACCAACAATTACTCAACTGGATCATTGGTCGCTTCCCGCAGCTTGAACCCAAAATGCCTTCTAATCCGGTTTTTACGGAATTTTGGAAGCACCGGATGTTTTCAACGCATGATCTGGCCTCGCTAGGGGGCTGGCTCTCCTCTTCCGGCTTTCCCCTGTTCATCAAAGATCCCGAGGTCCCCGACGGTTTCTTTGCCTGCGGTATCTATAATCCGGCCGTATCGGAATCCTTACTCGTCATGTGGAAGGAAAAGGATCGGTATTTCTGGCTTTACGACATGTACGTATTATATATTTCAGAAAACAGCGGATTATCCATTGCCGCCACCCGTTCCAACCTGGATTTAGCCATGG
>CAYWHQ010000041.1:0-11371 GCA_964457665.1 uncultured Prolixibacteraceae bacterium
CTGTCCACTCCAAAAAACGAATGAAATCGGGATATGCCAGGACAAGCGAGGCCGTATTCACACAGGGATGGAAACTAATCTTTTCAGCTTTCGCAAGGTTCTGATCCAAAAACAGGTACACATGTTTATCCGGATCGTTTATGAGTCCGAAAGGGGTCACTGATCCCGGGGTAACACCGAGAAATCTCTCCATTCGCTGAGGCGAGGCAAATGTCAGCTTACCCTGTTTAAGCCTTTGCTCCAGATCATGAATATCCAGGGCATGTGTATGCTCGATCAGCACGAGATAGTGACGGTTTCCTTTATGGTTCCGGAAGAAGAGGTTCTTGCAATGGGTAGCTTGAATATCTTTCCAGTATTTACTGGCTTCAGCGATGGTCGGTACCGGAGGATGCTCATGATAAACGAAAGGAATCATGAGCTGATCAAGGAGGTTGTAGAGTCTCGGATCGCCATTCATCACAATGCTTTTTGCAAAGATATTTATCCTTAGATTTGCAGGAGTGAAACTTCCATTTCAAAAATATCACGGTGCCGGGAATGATTTCATCATGGTTGACGGTTTTACCTGTGATGTAATTCCTGACGAGCGTCAGGTCAGGTATCTGTGCGACCGCCATCGGGGCATAGGTGCCGACGGACTGATCATCATACTTCCGGATCCTTCGGTGTCTTTCCGGATGCAATATTTTAACAGCGACGGTAAAGAAAGTACGATGTGCGGCAACGGGGGACGATGTGCGGCAGTTTTTGCACATCTTTATGGTATTGCAGGTAGTGATATGGTGTTCAGCGCATCCGACGGATTGCATCAGGCATCCATTCTCCGCTGGGCTGACCATGAAGGAATGGTCAGGGTGGAGTTGGGTGATGTTGCCGGGATTGAAAAGATACTGGACGGATATTTCCTGAACACCGGTTCTCCGCATTTCGTTGTGTTTAGGGAGGAGGATTTCTCTGATGTGACCGCTGAAGGCCGGTTGCTCCGGGATAATCCGGTTTTCGGTCACGGAGGCACCAATGTGGATTTCGTCATGAATAAAGATTCCGGGATATTTGTCAGGACGTATGAAAGGGGTGTGGAAGATGAGACCCTTTCCTGCGGTACGGGGGTAACGGCTGCCGTCCTGGCGACCATAGACCAGGGAAAGATTGATTTACCTTTATCCGGGATATTCACGGTACCGGTCATCACCCGGGGGGGCAGGCTTCTTGTGCATGGTATTAAAATGGGGAACCTCTACAGCCGGATTGCGCTGGAGGGGCCTGTTCAGTTTGTTTTTCGGGGAGAGGCCAGATTATGATGCGACAGTCGCTGATGAAAGGAGTTAATCTCCGGCTGAGGGCCATGGAACCTGAGGACATCGGATACCTTTACCGTTGGGAAAATGATCCCTCAATATGGAAAGTAAGCAACACACTCACACCCTTTTCCTCCTATCAGATCAGTGATTTTATCCGGCAGGCGGCCGGCGACATCTACCAAAACCGCCAGCTGCGGCTGATGATTGAATTGCATAAAGGGCATTCGTCTCCTGTACCGGTTGGAACCATCGACCTTTTTGACTTTGAGCCGCATCATCGCAGGGCCGGGATCGGGATCATGATCGATGAACATTTCAGGGAGAAAGGATATGCCCGGGAATCACTTCGAATTCTGATCCGCTATGCATTTGAAGTCCTGCAACTCCATCAGCTTTATGCCAACATTGAGGTTTCCAATAAAAAGAGTATCGCGTTGTTTGAGAATGAAGGTTTTGTGCAATGTGGCCTGAAGAAAGAGTGGAACCGTACGGGGGAATCCTGGTGTGACGAATACCTTTACCAGCTCATTGCCTGATATGCAACATCCATCCGGAAGATACAGGAAAAGCGGGGAAGACTTGATGCCCTGGCTTCTGGTTTCGATGGTGTTGTTACTGACAGGTCTTGCCGCTATTGGCTTTCTTCATAAAGTGTTTCGACGGAATGTTAATCTGCAGGGAAAGGAGAGCCTCTATTTCTTCATCCGGAGTTCCGACCGGTTCGGAGATGTGGTGAGGCGTCTTGATTCGGCAGGGATACTTAACGACACCAGATCTTTTGAGTGGGTGGCCGCACGAAAAAACTATCCGTTGAAGGTAAGGCCCGGCAGGTATCTGATCCGGGATGGCATGCGCAACCATGAGCTGGTAGATATGCTTCGGTCGGGGCAACAGGTACCGGTGCGTTTGCGGGTCCGGAATTTCCGGAACACAGATGAACTGGCAGGTTATGTTTCATCAGTGATAGAGGCTGATTCAGCAGGCATCATGACCCTTTTAAGGGACTCCTTGAGATTGCAGACCTACGGACTTAACGAAACCAATGTCCTCACCCTCTTCCTTCCGGATACCTATGAATTTTTCTGGAATACTTCGGCAGAACGTTTTATATCGAGGATGGCAGCGGAATCAGAACGATTCTGGCACAGCAGGAGAAAAGAAAAAGCAGCAAACATTGGACTCGGGGTGGTTGAGGTGATCATCCTCGCATCGATTGTGGAGAAGGAGACCAACATGGAGCCAGAGAAGCCGCTTATCGCATCGGTTTATCTGAACAGGATCAGAGCCGGGATGCCACTGCAGGCAGATCCGACCGTAATCTTTGCCTGGAATGATTATACCATACGGAGGGTGTTGCATCTCCACACCAGGATCGATTCTCCTTATAACACATACCGGGTCAGGGGTCTACCGCCGGGACCAATCTGTATTCCCTCGAAATCCACGATAGATGCCGTATTGAATGCTCCTGAAACAAGATACTTCTACTTTTGTGCCAAGGAAGATTTTTCAGGAAGCCACCGTTTTGCCAGCACACTTGCAGAACATAACCGTAATGCCAGGCTATACAGGAGTGCATTGGATAAACTTAATATCCGGTAGATGAGAGGCTCACTTCTTCTGAAATGTCTTATAATTAGCGTGATGGCAGTCCTTGTCACCGTTTCAGGGCGATCGCAACCGGTTGACTCCACGGGGCTATTTCCTGACACCGTGCGCAAGGGCAGACTGGCCGGAGTGGCCATCACACAAGGGGTGCTCTATGCCAGCTCCCTGACCGGGCTATACTTCCTATGGTACAAGGATTATCCCCAGTCGTCCTTTCATTTCTTTAATGATGGCGGGGAGTGGATGCAACAGGATAAACTGGGGCATGTCACAACCGCATATTACACGAGCCGGATCCTAAGCGCATCGTACCGGTGGACGGGGTTGAAACATAAGAACTCGGTACTTCTTGGCAGTCTTGTGAGCTTTGCCTACATGCTGAACATCGAGATTCTGGATGGTTTTTCAGCTGAATGGGGCTTTTCGGCGGGCGATCTGGCTGCCAATGCGGCAGGTTGTATATTGTTCCTGGGGCAGGAACTCCTGTGGAAGGAGCAGCGTTTTTCGATGAAGTACTCATTCCACCCGACAGAGTACGCACAATACAGGCCGGAACTGCTGGGTTCGAACCTTATCCAGCAAATGGTCAAGGATTATAACGGCATGACCTTCTGGTTATCAGGAAACATCAGCAGTTTTCTCCCACCCCGGTCGAAATTCCCGAAGTGGCTGAACATCGCGGCAGGATATGGCGCCGAAGGCATGACCGGAGCCAGTCAGAATCAAACTACGGGAACAATCCAGCAAACAATACCGGAATTTCAGCGATACCGGAAATTTTTTCTCACGGTGGATGTCGACCTGACGCGGATACCCACCCGGTCAAAGTTCCTGAAAGGCTTGTTCCTTCTGGTGAGCTTCATCAAAATACCGGCGCCGGCGCTGGAATACAACACCCTTGGGCAATTTACATTTCATCCGCTCTATTTTTAAATTATATTGTAAATTTACGGGGTACAAGAACAATTGCAGGGTATATGGAAACACAACAACCCCAAAGCCTCCCCAATGCCAATACCGTCCTGATCCTCGGCATCGTCTCGGTGATCATCTGCTGGTGGCATTTGATCTCCCTGATCGGTATCATCCTCGCCATCATTACCCTTGTGCTGGCAGGGAAAGACCTGGCGCTGTACCATTCCAGACCAGGCGTTTACTCTCAGGCTTCCCTGAACAATATCAGGGCTGGTCGTATCTGTGCGATCATCGGGCTGATCATTTCGGTAATCGTTTTCTTCATCGTCATGCTTGTGGTGGCAGGTATTCTTGCCACCCTGCCATTCTGGGGAATGATCGGATAATGAAGATCCTCTCTGCAGATAAGATCCGGGAAGCCGATATTTATACGATAGAGCATGAGCCTATCCGCGACATTGATCTGATGGAGAGAGCAGCTTCCCGCTGTTTTGAATGGATCCTGGGGCATTGTCAGCGCGACAGTTTTTTCTGGATCTATGCAGGAACGGGAAACAATGGCGGTGATGGGCTTGCCATCGCCAGGATGCTTCATGGCAGCGGATTTCGCACACGGGTTTTCATGGCGGATGGATCCGTAAGGGTCTCTCCCTCCTGCAGGATTAACATTGAACGTTACACGGAGCTTCCCGGATGTGATATCGTGATCCTTAAAGAAGACAAGGCGTTTCAGGATCATCGTGCCGGAGTGATTATTATCGACGCACTTTTCGGAAGTGGACTGGATCGTCCGGTTACCGGTTTTCCTGCCAGGATCATTGATCACATCAACCAATCCGGGAATGAGGTGATCGCCATCGATGTACCTTCGGGATTATTTATTGATGAGAACAGCACGGAAGCGGGTCATTCCATCATAAGGGCCCGTCACACCCTCACGTTTGCACCGCCGAAGTTCGGATTTTTCTTTCCGGAGAATGATTGTTACATCGGCGACTGGCATCTGCTTGACATCGGATTAAGCAGGGAGTTTATCAACCTGACCGAGGTGAAGCGGTATTGTGCTGATATTGAGTTGGTGGCGCCCATACTCAGGAACCGTTCAAAATTCTCACACAAGGGAGATTATGGCCATGCGCTGCTGGTGGCAGGCAGCGAGGGTAAAGGAGGTGCTGCCATACTGGCTGCACGGGCATGCCTCAGATCCGGCGCCGGTCTTGTCACGGTTAAATCCTCCCCGGAAATCATACCGGTAATCCAGGCTGCTTTTCCGGAAGCCATGTGCACCCGGTCAACGGATTATACCCTTTACCGCAGTATAGGAGCAGGCCCCGGTATGGGCCAGACAGATGAAAGCGCTGCCATCCTGAAGCAATTGATTCAGGATGCTGTCATTCCATTGGTAGTGGATGCCGATGCCCTGAATATTTTGTCACAGCACAAGACCTGGTTGAAGTTTCTTCCTCCGGGAACCATTCTGACCCCGCACCCCGGGGAATTTGAGCGTCTTGCCGGAAAATGGAAAAATGACTTTGACCGCCACGACAAGCAACTGGAGATGTCGTTTTCCTGTCAGGTTTATATCGTTCTCAAGGGGGCTCATACCTGCATCACCACGCCCGATGGGAGAGCATATTTCAATATGTCAGGTAATCCCGGCATGGCCACAGCCGGATCGGGAGATGTTCTGACCGGAATTATAACATCCCTCCTGGCGCAGGGTTACACTGCAACCGAAAGCTGTCTGCTCGGAGTTTTTTTACATGGGCTTTCCGGAGATCTGGCTGCAGCGTCAGTTGGGGAGGAATCCCTGATTGCCGGTGATATCATTCATAACCTAGGTAACGCATTTCGTTTGATTCATGGAAAACTTTGAAAAAGACATTCTGACCAATATGATCATTGCACCATATGTGCAAAAAGCCACGGCACTGAGGGGTAAAAAGCGGCATGTGGGCGGCAATCAGTTCAGGCATGCCCTGAGTACTTACGCCATTCTTATTGACTATCATTACACAGACCCGATTTTGCTTAAGGCGTCTGTCATTCATGATCTATTTGAGGATGTGAAATGTGTTACGCATGATGAGATCCGCAACCTGGACAACGACGGGTCGGAAGTACTTGGGTTAGTGCTGGAGGTGACGCGAATGAAACCTGAGACAAAGGAGGCATTTCTGCAGAGGATCCTGACCCAGGGCACGCAAAAAGCGAAGACGCTGAAATGCGCCGACAGGATCAGCAACCTCACGGATCTGCATCCGGATATTTTTGATAAGGAGTTCATCAGAACCTACATTAAAGAGACCAAGAAATGGGTCATTCCGATGGCCCGGGAGGTAAACAGGAACATGATGATCGAACTGGAGGATCTCATCCGTCGCAGGGAACTCAATCTGAAATTCTCGGCAGCCATCTGGCCGCTGAGGCGCAAGAACGGGGATTAAAAGCTCATTGCAGGTTCAAGCAGGTCGTTCTCTATTTTCAGGTTTTCAATGATAAAACTCTGACGCTCCGGTGTATTTTTCCCCATATAGAACGTGAGAACGTCAATCAGCGGGGCATCGCGGGTAATGATCACCGGATCCAACCGCATATTTTGACCAATGAAGTAGCGGAACTCGTCGGGAGAGATCTCTCCAAGACCTTTAAAACGTGTGATCTCAGGATTATTGCCAAGCTTACCTACTGCGTTACGTTTTTCCTCTTCAGAGTAGCAGTATATGGTCTTTTGCCTGTTCCTGACGCGAAACAGCGGAGTCTGGAGGATATAGAGGTGACCATTTCTGACGAGGTCGGGGTAAAACTGAAGGAAGAAAGTTAGAAGGAGCAGCCTGATGTGCATACCGTCCACATCGGCGTCGGTCGCAATGATTACGTAATTATAGCGGAGGTTTTCCAGTCCTTCTTCCATATTGAGGGCGGCCTGAAGAAGGTTAAACTCCTCATTCTCATACACGACCCTTTTTGACATGCCAAAACAATTCAGCGGTTTTCCTTTCAGGCTGAAAACCGCCTGTGTATTCACATCCCGTGCCTTGGTAATGGATCCGCTGGCCGAGTCTCCCTCGGTGATAAAGATTGTGGATTCGACCTTGCGTTCATCATGATTATTATAATGGATGCGGCAATCGCGAAGCTTTTTATTGTGAAGGCTTACTTTCTTAACACTTTCTTTTGCGATTTTCTTGATATTGGCCCATTCCTTACGTTCTTTTTCCGACTGGAGGATCTTTCTGAGCAATGCCTCTGCGGTATCAGGATTCATATGGAGATAATTGTCGAGATGTTTTTTGACAATATCCATGATATAGTTCCTGATAGAAAATCCGTCGGGTTCCATCAGCAGGGAGCCGAGTTTGGTCTTGGTTTGTGATTCAAATACCGGATCCTGCACTTTGATGCTCAAAGCGGCGGCCAGGGATGCTTTGATGTCGTTCGTATCAAAATCCTTCTTGTAAAACTCCCTGATCGTTTTGACGAGTGATTCGCGAAAGGCGGCCTGATGTGTTCCGCCCTGGGAGGTATGCTGGCCGTTCACAAAGGAGTAGTATTCTTCACCATACATCTCGCAATGGGTGAAAGCGAACTCGAAATCTCCTTCCTTCAGGTGAATGACAGGATACAGCACCCTTGTATCGATATAGGAATTAAGAAGATCGTAGAGGCCGTTCTGTGAATGAAGCTTTTCGCCATTGAAGAGGATTGTAAGACCGGTATTCAGATAGGCATAATTCCAGAGCATTTTCTTTACATACTCCGGGATATAATGAAATTTTCCAAAGATCTCCTCATCTGGGGTGAATGTGACGATGGTGCCATTGCGAAGGTCGGAAGTGGATTCAGGCTCGTCGGATTCGATGATTCCTTTCCGGAAGGTAACAATCCTGGCATTTCGATCCCGGATGGTCTGAATGCGAAACGCTGATGAGAGCCCGTTCACGGCTTTTGCGCCGACCCCATTCAGCCCCACGGCTTTTTTAAATACCCGTGAATCGTATTTAGCTCCTGTATTAATTTTGGATACGCATTCTATCACCTTTCCGAGGGGGATTCCCCGTCCATAGTCCCTGACGCAAACCTGTTGTTCATGGATGGATATTTCGATTGTTTTGCCGAACCCCATCACAAATTCGTCGATGGCCTTGTCGACGATTTCCTTGATCAGTACATAAATCCCATCGTCGGGCGATGAACCATCGCCCAGTTTACCGATATACATCCCTGGCCGGAGCCGGATATGCTCACGCCACTCCAATGACCGGATGCTCTCTTCATCATATCTTTCGGATTCCTGAAACATATTGCCAGTTAAGAGAAGCGGCGCAAAGATAAAGGAAACATGATCCATCAGTTCATGGCCATTTTGATATTTATAATAATTTTATCCACAGCTAAAGGCCCATGGTTGATAATTCTGACACACAAAATACCTAAAACAAACACCCCATGAAATTCATTTTAACCGATCTGCGAGACTCCATTGGCTGGATCACCCTCAATCATGACGAGAAGAGGAACGCCCTCAGCTTTGAGTTATTGAACGAACTGCTTACTGCCATCCATACTCTCGACAATGACGGCGCACGGGTAATTGTGATCCGTGCAAACAAGGGAGCCAGGGTTTGGTCGGCAGGGTTCAATATTGATGAGCTGCCCCGCGACGGCAGCGATCCCCTGGCTTACGACAATCCGCTTCAAAAGGTTATCCGGGCGATCATGACCTGCCCGGCGCCTGTCATTGTCATGGCCGGGGGCAGTATCTGGGGAGGAGCCTGCAACATTGCCTTTGTATGCGACATGGTGATCGGGACGGAGGCCACCACGCTGGCCATCACGCCGGCCAAGATCGGGGTGCCGTATAATACATCAGGGATCCTGCAGTTTCTGGATATTATAGGCGCCCATGTTGCAAAGGAGATGTTTTTTACCGCCGAATCTATTCCTGCCAGAAAAGCGCTGGAGCTGGGCATAATAAACCACATTGTACCCCCGGAGGAACTGGAGGAGTTCACCATCGGTATCTGCGGGAAGATTATTGCCAATTCTCCCCTCAGTATCCAGGTTATCAAGGAACAATTGAATATCCTTGGTAATTCACTGCCCATTCCGCCGCAGGTATTTGAGCATATCGACATGTTGCGGCGTCTTGCCGGTACCAGCGAGGATTATCATGAAGGTCTGAAGGCCTTTTACGAGAAAAGGAAACCCCGGTTTATGGGGCGGTAGGTTTTTGGCGGGACGCCTGGCGGATCATTCCGTAGAAAATTTTTAAATCGCCGGCTGTAATTAAAATACTGCGGAAGGGAAGCCGGGCATTGCGCATAAAGACTACAAACTGATAAACTGTGGAGGCCGTATAGGATACGGAGGCTGCAATGCCGGCACCGATAAGGCCCGCCGAAGGAATCAGCAACCATCCTACACCTATTGTAAACACGATCCCGATGGCTGAGCTGATGGTATTATGATACGGTTTATTCATCCCGGAGAAGAACTGGCTGAGGATGACAGAGACACTAAATACCACAACACCCACTGCAAGGGACACGATTACCGGTTTAATCCCTGTAAACTCCACCCCAAACAGGAGTGAAAAAAAAGCCGACGGAATCAAAAGCAGGAATATTATGGCAAGAAGGGTTATGACCCATGTAACCTTTGCCAGTGTCAGGGTAATCCTTACGGCATAAGCCTGATCGTCTTCATTGGATATTCTGGCAAACTGTACCATGGCTACACTGCGGCTGATCAGCCACAATCCTTCTGAAACCTGCTGTCCGGTGTAAAGGACGCCCACGGCCGACCGTCCCCAGAAAGTATCTACGATGTAGAGTCCCAGCCTGTAATTCAATAACTGGAAAATATTGGCAAACTGAACCATTGACCCGTACCGGAATAATCCGGAGAAAAGCTTGACAAGGTTCCCGAGCGGTACGGGGGTTATGTGCCTGAGGAGCAGGGCAAGGCTCCATATACCGGCAACAAGGTAGGAAAAAAACATGGCTGCCAGGTAGGTGTATACATCCCGTCGATCAGCAACCAAATAGGCCAGAAGTACCAGCAGGAAAAGCAAACTGACCTGCACGAGGCTGATCCGGTTAAACTGTCCGACCCTTTCCAGTCCTACCAGCAGGATGAAGTGCACTGAAGAGAGGGACAGAAGGAGTGAAAGCGTCACCACTTCCCAGAAATATCCTTCCGGGATGGTTTCCGTTCCGGGGAAAAAAAATGAAGTCAGTTCGAGGATCCCGGCTATCAGGAAAGTAACAGCCACTGACCAGAGATAGGCGGGAATGATCAGGCGGTAAACTCCGGTTCGGGGTGTGAAATAGATTAAGGCACCACCCCCGATAAAACCCGTAAAGAGTTGAATGATGGTAATATCGAAAATGATGATTCCGATGGTACCAACTCCTTCAGCCCCGATGTAATTGGCATTCAGGAATACAATTATCAGCGTCAGCAGCGCATTGAGAATCCTGGTCCCGATTGTACCAATAATGTTTTTAAGCATTTCTTCCCCGGTCTCGGTTAATCTTCATTCTGAGCTGCCGGAAAAAATGTTGTTGGCTGAACCGGTATCGTTTCCCGTCGATCAAGGTATAGCCACCCACCGACGAGAGTGTATGTAACCCACGCGTATAGCTACCTTTGTGTGGAGGATCAACATATCCTGCGATGACTTCTTCAAAATCATCAGGTGTAAGTTTCACGATCCTGTTGACAACCACTCTTCTTCCGTAGGATTCGGAACAATCCTGAGCCGGCCGGAAGAGAAAACCCTGGTGGACAAAAGGAGTACCGCCAGGGCGGGAAGATGTGATGTCGATCTTCACCGGATTCATGCGGTGCGGGATATAGGGTCCGTCAAGCTGAGGGGAGTAATAGATATACAGGTGGGAATTGGAGGTTGGACGGAGTGTAAAGAAGATCCACCAATACTTACCATACCGGATAATGGTTGGATCGATGGCATCAATATCGCTGATGAGCACCTTTTGTTCCACAAAACTGCCTTCAGAGAAGTTGCGCTTATACAGCTCAATGGTACGGTTTCGGTATGATTCGGGAATACAGTAGACGTTATCCCTGTCGTGAACGATGATGAAGGGATACGAAAGATGTTTCTCACCTTCAATGGCACTAAGGGGAACAGAAAAGCTTTTTGTGGCCGGATTATAGATCACTTCGGCAATATTGGCTTTTCCCTGGAAATAGTTATAATCTTCCAGGAGGATATGGATCTTTCTCTCTTCAATAAACCCATAAGGGTCGGCCAGATAATGTCCCATTGCCACCTTGGGATTCCAGATGATCTCATCCTGCCGGAGGGGAGTACCCCTGAATGCAATATCTTCCACCGGTTTATCGATCACCCCGACATTCCAGAATTCAGCCCTGAAGAGTTCGTGGTACTGGAATGAGAGATAATTCCAGAAGAGCCTCAGCAGGAAGCGGATCATCTTTCGGTTGGCAGGAACATGGAAAATAGCGGCGTTGCTGTGGCTGGGAGGTGAAAAATGATCGCGACCATTCCGGAT
>CAYWHQ010000042.1:0-11294 GCA_964457665.1 uncultured Prolixibacteraceae bacterium
CATAGGGCCCTATTTTTTTCAACCCCCCGTCAAACTCCACGGAAAGATTTGAAACTAAAGTCTCTCCTTGTGTCTCCAGGCCTGAAAAATCCCAAATCCGGCCTGGGCCGGCTTCCCCCGGGCTGACATAGGAAATACTGATGAACCGGGTGGTATCACCAGGATGCAGGGCATGCTGATCAAATGTCAGGCTGAGCTGAGCAAACAAAGGGATTGTACAAAGGATGACAGAAGCAAGTATAAATGATTTTTTCATGGTTTTCATTTTTTCACGACAAATATACACATAAGATTACCATTACTTGTTTTCAGAGCTTGATTTTTTGTATTTTCACTCCGAAAAAATCACACCGCATGAATGTAAGGAAAAAAATCGCCGGTCTCTATAAATGGCCGGTAAATCTGAAGGAGTCATCCGACAGTGGGATGGCCCTTACATTGCTCCTGCTTCTGATTGGTCTGTTCACCGGGGCTACCATATGGTACTGGATTGCCATCCCGGTGCTTGCCATGAACATGATCTTTCCAGCTTTTTACCGCCCGTGGGGATGGTTCTGGCTTGGTACGACCAGGCTTCTCGGAACAGTGGTATCAAAGCTGATTCTTACAATCATTTATATTGTCTTCGTTGTCCCGGTAGGTGTCATCAGGCAACTTGCCGGGAAAGATCCTTTGAATATCAGCAAATTCAAAAAGGGAGGAGGCTCCGTACTCGTGGTCAGGGACACCGGGTTCGGGAAAACCGATCTTGAAAAACCATTTTAACGGCACGTTATGGAATTCTTAAGCGATATCTGGCAGTTTCTTAAAAAAAGAAAGAAATTCTGGCTCCTGCCCCTGATCATCATTCTGTTGATCTTTGGTGTACTAATCGTCATGACAGGAGGTTCGGCCATTGCACCATTTATTTATACACTCTTTTAAGACCGAAGCTTTATGTCAGTAATCATTCTTGGCATCAGCGCCTATTACCACGACAGTGCCGCAGCGCTGCTCATTGATGGGGACCTCGTTGCTGCCGCACATGAGGAGAGATTCACCAGGAAAAAACACGATGCAACCTTCCCCATTCATGCCATCCGGTACGTACTGGAGGAAGGAGGGGTGGGGATCGGCGATGTGACGGCCATTGCCTTTTATGACAAACCTTACATCAAATTTGAACGGCTGCTCGAAACCTATCATGCCCTTGCTCCCAGAGGACTTGTCAGTTTTCTTTCCGCCATACCTGTCTGGATCAAGGAGAAGTTATTCATGAAGCAAACCCTGAGGGAGGAGCTCTCACAGCTTGGAGCTTCCAGGGTGCCCATCCTTTTTCCTGAACATCACCTCTCCCATGCCGCCAGTGCATTTTATCCCTCTCCTTTTGAGGAGGCGGCCATACTCACCATCGACGGAGTGGGAGAGTGGGCCACAACAACCATCGGCACAGGCAAAGGAAGTTCCATCAAAATCCTGAAAGAACTTATTTTTCCTCATTCCCTCGGTCTGCTTTACTCCGCCTTTACCTACTATACCGGTTTTATGGTCAACAGCGGGGAGTACAAGCTGATGGGGCTTGCCCCTTATGGATTTCCGGACGATCCTGAAACAAAATCGTTTTATGATAAGATCGTATCGGAGCTTATAGATATTCGTGAGGATGGTTCCCTGCTGATGAACATGAAGTATTTCCGGTTTGCGACCGGTCTGAAAATGACGGACGACAAGCGGTGGACAAAGTTGTTCGGACTGCCGCCGAGGGGTCCGGAAACATCACTGAATCAGTCATATATGAATATGGCACTCGCCATTCAGCAGGTGACTGAAGATATTGTCCTCCGGCTTGCCCGCACTGCCAGGGAGCTTACCGGGTGCGACAATCTCGTGATGGCCGGGGGGGTGGCGCTAAACAGCGTAGCAAATGGCAAAATTCTGAAATCAGGCATGTTCAGGGATATCTGGATACAACCCGCGGCAGGGGATGCCGGAGGTTCCGTCGGCGCCGCCTATCTTGCCTGGCACCTCTGGCATGGAGCCGGTCGCGGTAACCTTGTGAAACCGGATGCCATGAAGGGAGCCTATCTCGGTCCTGCCTTCGGCGACAGGGAGATTCTCGGGGTGATCCGGAAATTCAATCCGGCATACCGTCATTTTCAGGATTTTAATGAGTTGATAAGCGTAGCGGCTTCCTGTATCGGGAACGGCGCAGTGTTAGGCTGGTTCCAGGGACGAATGGAATTCGGCCCCCGTGCCCTGGGAAACAGAAGCATACTGGGTGATGCCAGAAATCCCGAGATGCAGAAAAAAATGAACCTGAAAATAAAGTTCAGGGAAGGCTTCCGGCCTTTCGCCCCCACAGTGCTCGAAGAGGACATTGCCACCTATTTCGATCTCGACCGTCCTTCACCCTATATGTTGCTGGTCATCCCCGTGCAGGAACAAAGACGGATCTCGCTCCCTGAGGGATACCGGAACATGGAACTCTATGACAGGTTATATTATCTCCGGTCGGATATCCCGGCGGTAACCCACATTGATTATTCGGCCCGTATACAAAGCGTCAGCAAAGAGGTCAATCCCCGTTACTGGGCCCTTATCAATGAATTTAAAAAACAAACCGGATACGGAGTCATCGTGAATACCAGTTTCAATGTCAGGGGCGAACCCATCGTTTGTACCCCCGAGGAGGCCTTCCGCTGCTTCATGAGTACCGAAATGGATTATCTCGTACTTGGCGACTACCTGTTCGATAAAAAAGAGATGGAACCGCTCTTCCGGCAATTTAACTGGAAACAGGAATTCAAACCCGACTGACCCCTCACGGCAATATGATGAAAGTCGCCCTGAAAATTATCAGAGATACCGCCATTATTGTTGCGATCACACTGTCATTGCTTCTGTTGATTGAACTCGCCCTCAGGTTCTTTTTCCCGGCCGATTCATTTCAGGCTGAAAAGATCTCCTACCGGTACGACAGCACGCTGCTTATTGCCTTATGCCCCTCCATCGACCGTATTTATACACGGGATCAGGTAGATGGCGGCCAAACCATAACCTGGAGGATCAACCGGGAAGGATTTCGCCATGGCCCGATGCAGAAAGGAAAAAGGAGAATCATGGTCTACGGGGATTCGAATATCCAGGGCGTATTTTCATGGGACGACAGCACCTATTGTGCCCGGCTCGAAAACCATGCAGAAGCTCTCTGCGGGGAAGAGGTGGAGGTAATAAATGCAGGCATTGTGGGGTATGGACCGGATCAGGCGCTGTTGAAGTTCGAACGGGAGGCAAACCAATTCAACCCGGATGATGTGGTATTCGTAATCTTTGGGCATAACGACTTCGGTGACCTGATCAGAAACCGTTTGTTCATGCTGGATGCCGACAGTAACCTCCGGCTAACCCGTCATCCCAGAGAAATGGATCCCCTGCTGCGAAAACCGGGTTTTTTCGATCATATCCGGATATTCGATATGGTAAGTTTCATGAGGGATAAACTCGGCCTGAACGATCCGCACGACAGTCAGCAGGTCAGTGATCTTACGATTGCCCAATATGAAAAACTTTGCGCGGAACAGTTTTACAATTACCAGGCAGGAGGGCCGAACATCTACTCGCATTTTTTTGATAATTACGATATCGATGTTTCCACCCGCCCTTCTGCTGAATCATCGAAGGTCAAGATCCGGTTAATGGCAGAAGTGATGCGGAGGATCCGGGAGGTAGCCCTGAAACATGGAATCCGTTTATGGTTTGTTGCATTGCCTTCGGCCATTGATGTGACGGAAAACAGGCCCATCTCCTCCGCCGATCTGGAAAGATTTCCGGAATACCACCCGCAGAATCTGACTGAACCGATCGTAACCGCCGGAAAGGCGCTTGAGGTTCCGACCCTTGATCTTTATGCTTTGTTCAGAGAAAAGGAGAGCTCCGGGCTTTATTTCTCAGGCGAATTCAATGACCACTGGACTGATTACGGACAGGATCTGGCTGCCCGAAGCACCGCGGAGATGATCTGCCCGGCGACCGGACGGTGACGGGTTATCGTTTCTTTTTAAGAGCGGTTTTTTTAGCTTTTACCGGCACACGGTATCCATCGAGGTATTTGGCAATGAAAGCATCATGGATTCCGAACTGTTGTTTGATTTCAGCAAGCAAAACATTCGCTTCGGCCAGTGTCCTTAAGGAACCGGTGGTGTACCGGTACCATCCTCCCGAATACTCTTTCCAGACAGGCCTGTCGATGCCGAACCTTTCGCGGATTGCTTCCGCAGTAAATGTATCTTCGTGATAAGCAAATACCTGTATCCTGTAAGTGATGCCCTTCTCTTTCGGTCCGCCGGCATCATGAGTCAGATCATCTTCGGTTTGCAGTACTGCTGACTCTCCCTGCATCAGTTTTTCAAAAGGAGTCAGGGAGTCGGCCGGCGTTGCCGGATATTTCGTCTGTTTTTTCCCCAGCAGCGAATCGCGTTTGGCAACCGGAGGACCGAGCAGCGAAGGGTCGTACATATCAAGTTTTGACCGGGGCTCCTGGGAGGAAACTTTTGCAGGAGCTTCCGGTTGGGGTTTGGGAGGCTGGGGCCCGAGTTGCTTTTTCTGCTGGGCAGGCTTGAAGGAACCGGGATTACGCTTGTTGAAATTATAGGTGATGTTAAGGGATAGAAGTGAATATACATCATAAGGGAATCCTCCCGTGGTGGCGTCCATTTTGTCGGAGTTCACCCCCCTGACCGTCCATTCAACGCCCAGGTTTACTTTGTCTGCGATATTAACCCACGCCCCTAGTCCGCCTGTCAGCAATCCCTCGGTCGTCCAGTTGCCTTTCGAACCGCTTCCCCCTATCTGCTGGCGCGTGGCAAGATCGTACAGCTGTGTTTTCCAGTTTGACAACCCAACCCCCAGGGTTCCGTAAATAAAGAATTTCCTCAGCGGATTGTATCGTGCAAACAGATTGCTGAAATTAACAGTTGCATTAAGGTTGTAATCGAATACATTTCCGGAAAAGGTGAGGTTGGCAGGAGACCCGTCCTTGTAGTTTCTCTTGGTACCAGCAATTTCACCATAGAGCGCCTGTGCCCGGATGGTGAAAACATAACTGATCTGACGGTTCAGGGATACCGTCCCGGCAAACCTCCATTCATTGTCGTTCTCGCTCACAGGCCAGATGGGATTGACCTTGACATCCCCGAAAAAGATATTGGGGCCGCCTCCCAGCGTGACCGACCAGTTTCCAAAGAACTTCCGGCTGAGATCACCCTGCACCTGTGCGTACAATGGGAGGGTGAAAAGGATAAGCAGGGTAAAAGCGAAGAATTTTTTTGGGAGGTACATGAATGTCCTGATGATAAAAATCCGGGTAAAGATAATGGCAAATATAGGGATAGATTGACCCGGTTACATCAGTTTATTAACAGCGCTTTGTTATTTCTTAAGTTCGATCGCTTTTGTAAAATCTACAACCGACCCGGGCAGATCACCGGCAACCTTTTTCGTGAATCCACGGTAATAATATGCATCAGCATCTCCCGGCGCCAATTGTATGGCGGCCGACAGGGCATCAATGGCTTTTCGGTACTTTTCAGTTTTCAGGTAAATCACGCCAAGATTATAAAACCCCTGGCTCATGGCAGGCCGAAGTCTGACAGCCAGTCGCAGGTCTTTGACGGCACTGCTGAATTTATCCTGGTATGCCGCCAGACAAGCCCTGTTGTTATATCCCGGAGCATATCCCGGATGCTCGTGAATGAGCAGGTCAAGGGATTTTTTCGACTGGTCAGGATCACCCGACAAGCGGTACATGTATCCCATGCACGAAAGTAACGTCGTGTCTTCCAGGTCGCTGATCTTCCTTGCCTTGATAAGAAGATCGACAGATTTCTGAAAACGCTGAAGACTGAAACAGTAAGTGCTGAAATTATAATAGGGTTCGTAAAAAGTGGTGTCCTTGATGGAATAATTGAACAATGCGTCAATCAGGGTCGTATCCTGCGGTTTGTACAAAACATGATAGGTTCCCAGCAGATAGGATGAAAAGACATAATCACGGGAGTTTGTATCGAACGGGGCATTTTCCCAGAACTCCGGCTTGATGAGCTCTGCTCCGGGAACATCCAGCGCTTCACTGCAGATAGAGAGAATACTGTCGGTCCAGTTTAGCTGCATGTAGGCAATACCAATATAAAAGTTACAAAAAGACCGGTTCACGGTGCTGTCCTGACGGGCTGTCTTGAAATCCCTGATGGCGTCAAAATACTGGCTCTGACGGAGAAAACTCAGTCCCCGGTAAAAATGGACCGCTCCTCTGGTGGAACTTTTCGGGAAGAGATCATCCTTTTCACGCTCCAGCAGGGATGAAAAATCTGTCTTGTAGGAGAGATTGCAGATCTCCCGCAAATCAAGCGTCTGTGACCGGCCACCGGCAGGCAGGTACAATAATATCAGGAACAAACAAAAAATCTGCCAGCGCATGCTCCGTAACTTTTTCCAAATGTATCCAATTTTTATCCTTTTGCGTTTGCCCTCCTGAAAAATAACTGACAAACTTACCAACAGAAAAAACCATTTATCGTACAGATATTTTTGTAATATTAGAATTATTATTTAAATTTGTCAATTATTATATAGGAATAATTCTCAAAAAGGAAATATTAACAACCAAATCAGCAAGACGATGGAAAAAGAACCGGAAAACCAAAGGAAATGCCCTGTTACCGGGGCTGGCAACCATCATGGTATGGGGGCCGGTGGAACCAAAAACCGTGATTGGTGGCCTGATCAGGTAAAACTTAACATTCTTCGCCAGCACTCCTCCCTGTCCGATCCGATGGGGCAAGGGTTTAATTATGCTGAGGAATTCAAAAGCCTGGATTATTATGCCCTGAAAAAAGATTTGATGCAACTGATGAAGGACTCTCAGGATTGGTGGCCGGCAGATTTCGGGCATTACGGCCCCTTATTCATCAGGATGGCCTGGCACAGTGCGGGCACTTACCGTACCGGAGATGGACGGGGTGGCGCCGGAGGTGGGCAACAACGTTTCGCGCCCCTCAACAGCTGGCCCGACAATGTGAATCTTGATAAGGCCAGAAGACTGCTGTGGCCGGTCAAACAAAAATATGGAAGAAAGATCTCCTGGGCTGATCTTATGATCCTGGCCGGCAACGTTGCCCTGGAATCCATGGGATTTAAAACCTTTGGTTTTGCCGGCGGTCGCGAAGATACCTGGGAACCCGAGGAGGACGTTTACTGGGGTTCTGAAACTAAATGGCTCGACGATAAGCGCTATACCGGAGAGCGTGACCTGGACAATCCTTTGGCTGCAGTGCAGATGGGATTGATATACGTAAATCCTGAAGGCCCCGGAGGCAACCCCGATCCGCTGCTGGCTGCGAAAGATATCCGTGAAACCTTTGCCCGTATGGCAATGAATGATGAAGAGACAGTAGCATTGATTGCCGGGGGACATACCTTTGGAAAGACGCACGGAGCAGGGGATGCAGGTCATCTGGGACCTGAACCCGAAGCCGCCGGACTGGAGGAACAGGGATTGGGATGGAAGAGCAGTTTTGGGAAAGGCAAAGGAGGCGATACGATCACCAGCGGGCTGGAAGTCACCTGGACCACCACCCCTAACCGATGGAGTAATAATTTCTTCTGGAACCTATTCGGATACGAATGGGAACTGGAAAAGAGCCCAGCCGGTGCCCATCAGTGGCGACCGAAACACGGATTAGGGGAAGGCACCGTTCCTGATGCGCATGATCCCGTAAAAAAACATGCACCCAGGATGCTGACCACCGACCTTTCGCTCCGGTTCGACCCCGTGTACGAGAAAATTTCACGTAGGTTCATGGAACATCCGGATGAATTTGAGGATGCTTTTGCCCGGGCATGGTTCAAATTGACACACCGCGACATGGGGCCGCGTTCACGATACCTTGGCCCGGAAGTTCCCGCCGAAACACTGATCTGGCAGGATCCTTTACCCGACATAGATCATCCGCTGGTGGACGACAAGGATGTCGTGACCCTGAAAGAAAAAGTCCTGCAATCCGGACTGACCGTTTCACAAGTAGTATCGGTGGCCTGGGCCGCAGCATCCACTTTCCGGGGCTCTGATAAACGCGGCGGAGCCAACGGCGCCCGCATACGCCTCGCTCCTCAGAAAAACTGGGAAGTAAATGATCCTCAACAGTTATCTCTTGTTCTGGAGAAACTGGAAAGCATCCGGCATGAGTTCAATCATACCCACACCGATGGGAAAAAGATCTCCCTTGCCGACATGATCATTCTGGCAGGATGTGCCGGTGTTGAAAAGGCAGCACGGAACGGTGGGTGGAATATATCGGTTCCGTTCACTCCCGGACGTACCGACGCATCGCAGGAACAAACCGACATAGTTTCATTTGCCGTGCTGGAACCTGCAGCCGATGGATTCCGGAATTATATAAAGAAGAATTGCCCGGTTCCCGCTGAAGAGCTGCTGATCGACAAAGCCAGGCTGCTAACGCTTACCGCCCCTGAAATGACCGTACTCATTGGTGGAATGCGCATGCTCGACACAAATTTCAGACACACCAGACATGGTGTTCTAACCGGACGACCGGAAACCCTCACCCATGATTTCTTTGTCAACCTGCTCGATATGCGTACGATTTGGAAACCAATCCCCGGAAAGGAGGGGGAGTTTGAAGGTACCGATCGTCAGACAGGTAAACCAAAATGGCTTGCTACCCGCGTGGATCTCATTTTTGGTTCGAACTCCGAACTCAGGGCCATCAGCGAGGTTTACGGGAGTTCCGATGCCGGTGAAAAATTCGTGCAGGACTTTATCGCCGCATGGAACAAGGTGATGAACCTTGACCTTTTTGCAGCAAGGGGCTGAAAATCATTCTGCTATAATTTTAACCGATATACCCTTTACCGATTGCCACCCCTCCCGGTCGGTAACCCGGATCATCAGATGATAATCACCGGCATCCACCCCCTTTGGAATAGCAATCGTATCGATGGCTTCATACCGGGTTGAACCGTCAGGAATAGGGTAGTCGCGGATAAAGGTGAGCGGATTGACCGGGACCTTGATGGGATCTAACGGACACTCGACGATGGAGCTGCTGTGGGAATGGTGGTCAAAGTTGTTATGGATATCCAGGCTATAAGAGCCAAGTTCCGCATTATCGGTAAATATCCCGCGAAATACAAAGGACTCTCCTATCCGGAGGGTGTCGCAATCATGAGGGAATGCATTCACACTGCTCATGTCAATTACCGGATAGACAGTGTCCGTTTCGGTTTTGGTACAGCCATTTGATCCGAAAAAAACAATAGCGGAAAGCAAGATGACGGGAAGAACGGTTGTCAGGGTTTTCATTTGGATAATCTTATAAGACAGATTAATTGATTATGATTGGAAAATGCATAGAATACCCAACGTTCCCTCCAAAGGCATCCGGGGATTTTATCACCAGATAATAATTCCCGGTTCCCCATACAATGGGTTTCGGATCTGGGTGATCGTTGTCGTAAGGCACTCCGACTCTCAGTTCAGCCTCAAAAGAAACGTTTGCCGGATCCGGAAACTCATGCGTATGAAGCAGCGTTATCGTATTCAGATGATTAACAAGGGAATCGGGGAGGTTTTGATCTTCCGCAACCAAAGCGATATACAGCCCTCCAATGGCTATATTGTCGGTTACCTGACCGGTGATACGGATGGTATCTCCTGTAAGGAATACCTGCCCCTGATTGGGATGTGTGATTACCTGAATGATGGGGGCGGTCGTATCAGAAGGCAGAAGGAGTTGCAGTTCCAGCTCAAGTGATGTCTGATTCCCCTCCATATCGGTGACGATGAAGTGCACATGGTAGTGCCCGGTATCGGCAGTGGCCGGGATATCGAGATGTTCGTGGAACGAGGTGTTCTTCACTCCGCTGTATTTTCCGGTATAGATCGTATCCACCTCCCAGGGGGTACCCGAAGTGACGGAAAGATGGTCTTCATGAGCACCTTCGGGATGGATCTCCAGGATGATATGCTGGATCTTCCCTTCGGCCAGGATCTCTGCTTCAAGGTGCAGGTCGGAGCCAATGGATGCGGTATGACTGTTCTGGTATCCCAGCTCAAAGGCACTGATTGAAGGGGGTGAGGGGTTTTCTTTTTTTGAACAGGAGACAAGAATAATGAGTATCAACAGGAATGAGGACAGCAAAATAGTCGGCAGAAAGGTGTTGTTGTTTGATTTTATCTGTTTTGTTTTCATGATTAAATTTTTTTATAGATTTTGTTTTGTAAAAGATAATGGAATGGTTAATGTGATGGTAAAACTTCTGCCCGGTTCCGGGATGTCGAGGATACGGTAGAAGCTGGTGGAATTATAATAAACGGTATTCAGCATATTGCGCAGGGCCAGGGTAACGGAGATACGTTGGTTTTTGAAAACCAGGTCTGTGCCCGCTCCGGCATCCAGTGTGACCGACCCTGGAGTCCTGACCTCAGGTGGAACAATCTCATTACGGGAAGCCGTCAGGTTTAGATCTAACGAGATATAGGTATTCTCCAGCAAATTTTGAAAAGCAGGAAGGTATTTGAGGTTAATCACGGCAGCTACCGGGGGTGAAAATGGAAGAGAAAATCCCTTTTTAGGGCCCGATAACTGTCGCGCCCAGATATACTCAACGATTATTCCCGCCATCAGGAAACGGAAGGGTTTGTAATGCATATGCAACTCACCACCGGTGCGGAACACCTTGCACTGGGTATATTCGTAGATCTGATTCCCTGCGCCGTAGAGGTAGTCGTACCGGTAGGTGGGGTTCAGGTAAATATAATTGGGAAAATAGTTGACGAACGGACTGATCTCCACAGCGAAATTTGAATGGTGCCAATCCAGTCCTGCATCGAGTTGATAGGAGACTTCCGGTGAAAGATCCGGATCCCCTTTTTCATAGATAAAATAGTGGTAATTCACCCCGTTGACCGCCAGCTCCTTTGGAATCGGCATTCTGAAACTTTTTCCCGCATTGATCCGAAGGGTTAATGAAGGGGTGGAATAGTTTAGTCCGGCCGACCAGCTCAGGTTCCCGAAGAGGCGTTCCAGCTCACTGGCGCGCTGGGCGTAGCTATACCCAAGGGTATCCTGACCTACGATTTCCGGGGTAAGAAACCAATCGGAATAAGGGGCAATCGACACATATCCGATGTCGCCCCGGATGCCGGCTTCCAGGACCAGCTTGCCGGAGAGTTTTATCTTATATAGCAGAAAGATACCTCCGGTGATTTGGTCATACGATGGAATGATGAAATCCCA
>CAYWHQ010000043.1:0-11229 GCA_964457665.1 uncultured Prolixibacteraceae bacterium
ATACGCGATGCTATCCTGTGACTGGAGTTCAGACGTGTGCTCTTCCGATCTCCGTCATGGCCAGCCTGGCAGCACTGGGTTATTCGATCCTGATCGGTACTGTTGCACGTACGCATCAGCAGGCAGCCGCTTTTGGCTCAGTATCCGTGGTTATTCTTGCCGCAATGGGAGGTTTGTGGGTTCCGGTCTATTTCTTCCCTGATATCATGAGGTTCGTGGCTACCCTATCCCCTCTCAACTGGGCGCATGAAGGTTTCCTCGACCTCTTCCTCCGCCAGGGAACACTTAGAGATATTTTCCCGGCCCTGGCAAAACTTTTCCTCTTTTTCGCAGCGACGGTCGTCATGGCGGCCTTCTACCGGAAGATCAAACCAGTTTACAGGGCATGAACAGGCTACTGACTGACCGGAAAGAGGTGGTCGTGCGGTTCAGCGAGGTGGACCCTATGCAGATCGTATGGCACGGTCATTACCTCAAGTATTTTGAGGACGGACGCGAATCTTTCGGGCTCAAATACGGGCTGGGTTACCTGGAGGTATATAAACACCAGGTGATGATTCCCATTGTTCAGATACGTTGCGACTATAAACGGCCCCTGAAGTATGGCGACGTTGCCGTGGTCGAAACCATTTACCGTCCTGCGGAAGCAGCCAAGATCATTTTTGACTATGCCATATACCGTGGAGACGAACCGGATCCTGTGGCCAAAGGAAGTTCCATCCAGGTTTTCCTTGATATGCAGGGTGAACTTATCCTGACACCTCCGGAATTCTATACCGGATGGAAAAAACATTGGGGCGTAGATATTCCGTAATGAAAGAGGTTTTTGTCCGATCGGTTAATATCATCTCTTCTCTTGGTTTAACAGCCGGGGAGAACTTCCATCAGATGCGGTCAGGTATCTCCGGACTGAAGCCGGTAACCGATCCTTTGCTCCACCCGTCGCAGGTACAGGTTTCACTGACCGAACGCGGGCGTATCGACAGTGCTTTCGCGGCCCTTGTGCGCAAACTGGATAAGAGGGATGAACCTGATTCTTTTACGAAATTGGAAAAGATGATCATCCTTTCGGCGGAGGAGGCATTCTCACGAAGCGGGGTGGATATCAGGGATCCGGGTTTGCTGCCCGTGATTTCGACAACCAAAGGCAACATCGACCTGCTGGAAGACCGTTACCGGGCGCAGTTCGACCACAAGCGGATATTTCTCTGGGATACTGCCCGCAGAATCCGTGATTTCCTTGGCTTCCGGAACGATCCGATGATTGTTTCAAATGCCTGTATTTCAGGATCCGTTGCCATCATGATTGCTGCGCGGCAGATTCAGACAGGCAATTATGAGCACGCCATTGTCACCGGTGCTGATATCGTCTCGGAATTTGTTGTTTCCGGTTTTATGTCGTTTCAGGCATTGAGTCCTGAACCCTGCCGGCCCTTTGATCTTAACCGGAAAGGACTGAATATAGGAGAAGGAGCCGGTTCCATGATACTATCCTCGGTCCCGCCCCCCAACCAACTGTGGATCACCGTGTCGGGAGGCGCCACAACCAATGATGCAAACCACATTTCAGGGCCCAGCCGGACCGGTGAGGAACTCGCCCACGCCATCCGTATGGCCATCCGTGAAGCCCGCATCCCGTCTTCCAAAATTGGTTATATCTCGGCACACGGCACTGCAACACCCTATAACGACGAAATGGAATCGAAAGCAATCGGACTTGTCAACATGCAGCATGTCCCACTCAACAGCCTCAAAGGTTACTGGGGTCATACCCTCGGGGCTGCCGGACTGCTGGAATCGGTGGCGTTGGTCCATTCGCTTGCGGAACAGGAACTATTCCGCTCGGAGGGATTCTCCACCCCTGGAGTGCCTGTCGAACTGAATATCATCACCGGTTTCCGGAAGGAACAAATCACCGCTGCCCTGAAAACCGCATCCGGGTTCGGCGGGTGCAATGCCGCACTGGTTTTTATCAGAAAATAAGATGGAACGAAGGATCACCGGTTTCTGCTCCATGAATGAGGCGAAGGTCATACTGGATGACAGGCTCATTTTCTATCATGAGAATTTTAGTACCTTTGCAGACTTTATTAAAAGTCTCTTCAAAAGGGAGCAACTCAGCTATCCGAAGTTCTATAAAATGGATGCGCTCAGCAAGTTGGGTTTCCTTACTGCGGAGCTACTTTTAAAAGACCGGGATCTCAAACGATATCCGGCGGAAAATGTGGGGATCGTTCTTTGCAATGCAGCTGCCAGCCTCGACACCGATATGGCACACCAGGAGACAATACGCGATCGCTCAGCCTATTTCCCGAGTCCTTCGGTATTTGTTTACACCCTTCCCAATATTGTTACCGGTGAGATCTGTATCCGCCATGGCATCAAAGGGGAGAATCTCTTCCTGATTTCCGGAAACTTTGACCCCATGCTCCTTCACCGGCATGCAGAGGAGATGTTCAGGATGGAACGATGTCAGGCCGTGATCACAGGCTGGACCGACCTTCTGGTAAACCGTTACCGCTCCATCATGTTTCTGGTGGAAGAGGCGGAGGGAAACACCGGTTACGGTTTCAGTGCAGCCGCCATGCAGCAAATTTTTGACAGAACCTGATTATTTATTCATATGGATGAACTGATTAACAAACTGAAGAAAGAGGTTATTGAACAGCTGAACCTGGAAGATATTACAGTGGATGACATCGATCCCGATGCCCCCCTTTTCGGTGAAGGTCTCGGACTCGACTCGATCGATGCCCTCGAGCTTATCGTTCTGCTGGAAAAAAACTACGGAATTAAAATAGAAGATCCCAAGGATGGAAAAAAGATCTTCTACTCAATCCGTACCATGGCCGAATACATTACAGAGCATAAAAAATAACCGGGTGCCCGGAAGGATCTTTGTAACCGGTATGGGAATCATATCTCCCATTGGCCGGAATCTGGAGGAAAATTTTCACGCTCTGACAGAGGGTCGCTCCGGAATTGGAAACATTACACAGGTTGATGCCTCGCTCCTGGAGAATATCCCTGCGGGTCAGGTTGACATGGATATTTCCCGGCTGTTCGATTTTGCCGGTATCCCAGAAAAAGAAGGATATTCCAGAAATGCACTGCTCGGGATCATTGCCGCCAGGGAAGCCTGGCTCAATGCAGCAGGCAAGGATTACCCGGAGATCAGCACCGCCCTCATCTCCGCCACCACCGTGGGCGGAATGGACCGTTGTGAGCTTTATTATAACGATTTTTTGCACAACGATTCACGTAATGTTTATATCGAGTCCTACGACTGTGCCGACAGTACCGAGAAAATCGCCCAGGTACTCGGAATCGCCGGAAGAGTAACCACCATCAGCACCGCCTGTTCTTCCGCTGCCAATGCCATCCTTTTCGGGGCAAGGCTGATCCGTTCGGGACTTGCTGGCAGGGTTCTGGCAGGAGGTACAGAGTCGCTCACCCGGTTTCATCTCAATGGATTCAACGCCCTGAAAATTCTCGACAAAGCTCATTGCCGCCCCTTTGATGCCACCCGTGCCGGGATCAACCTGGGTGAAGGCGCAGCCTACCTTGTCCTGGAGAGCGAAGATTCCGTTGCGCTGACCGGAAACCAGATCTATGCCGAACTGGCCGGGTACGGGAATGCCTGTGAAGCCTTTCATCAAACCGCCTCCTCCCCCGACGGGAACGGGGCCTACCTCGCCATGAAAAAAGCCCTGGAGGTTGCAGGAATGGAGCCTGGCGAGGTCGATTACATCAATGCCCATGGTACCGGAACCGACAACAACGATCTTTCCGAAGGCAAGGCAATTGAAAAGCTTTTTGGCAACCGGATTCCCTTTATCAGCAGCACCAAGCCCTTTACCGGCCACCTGACCAGCGCCGCCGGATCGGCTGAGGCGATATTCTCGATCTTCAGCCTGCAACATAACCTGATCTGGCCTAATCTCAACTTTACGACGCCCATGCCTGAACTCTCTTTTTCGCCTGTAATCGAACTGAAAAGGGATAGGACTGTTCATACGGTACTTACCAATTCCTTCGGATTCGGAGGCAATGATACCTCCCTGATTTTCATTAAACCTCCGGGAAAATCATGATGGGAATGAATGGAGCATATATCGTGGGATCCGGCCTTATCTCGCCACAACATACATTGCCGGGCGACCATTTTCTTGATCCTGTGGTCCCGCATTCCAACTCCTACATGAGATGTATTGAACCTGTCTACAGGGACTATATTAACCCGATAGCGGCACGAAGGATGAGCCGGCTTATCAAGATGGGCATCACTGCGGCAAAAATGGCGGTCTCCTCTTCGGCAACAATCTCCGGATCCGAGGTCGCCGGAAGCCTTCTGGATGCGATTATTACCGGTACCGGCATGGGTAGTGTGGAAGATACTGAAAAGATCATAGGTGATATGACATCCGGGGCAACCATTCTCAATCCCACACCATTCATCCAGTCCACCTATAACACGATCAGTTCCCAGATTGCCATTTTACTCAAATGCAACGGTTACAACTCTACCTACGTACATCGTACCCTCTCATTTGAAAGCGCACTTCTTGATGCGCTGCTTCAGATTGGCGATGGCTCTGCCCGATTTGTACTGGCTGGAGGTGTCGACGAAATGACGGAAGTTCACCTGGCCATTACACGGCGCACCGGCCTGTGGAAAAGCGGACCGGTAAATAACCTCGCCCTGAAGAATGATCCGCGTCCCGGATCCGTCGCCGGAGAAGGGGCTGCTTTTTTTGTCCTGGGAGCCCAACCCGATGATGGTTCGCATGCCAGATTGATCGACACCGATATCTTATGTGATCCCGTCCGGCAAACCGACAGGGCGGACTGGATCCGGCGGTTTCTGGCACGTAACGGCCTGACCCCTGCCGACATCAGTATCTACCTGACCGGGATCAACGGAGATCCGCGGTACGACCACCAATATATCTCCCTCTCGGCTGACCTGTTCCCGGGAAAAGGAATTGCATGGTTCAAGCACCTCTGCGGAGAGTATCACACTGCCTCAGGTTTCGCCCTGCATCTGGCCGCCAGGGTAATTCACCAGGGCGCAGTACCCGATGTCATCATGTATGAAGGCAAACCGGTGAATAATCCATCCCTGATTCTGATCCACAACCAGTATCAGAATACAGACCATTCGCTGATCCTGGTCGGCAGCCAATAATTCTTATCTTTGCAGGTCATGCCAGCATCAGTATTTATCTCGGGAACCGGTATCATTTCAGCCATCGGCAACAACACCGGCGAGGTATTGGAATCGCTCAGGGCCTGCCGGAGCGGGATTGGTCCCATCCTCCATCAGGAGACGGTCCACCGTGGAAAGATCCCCGTGGCCTCCGTAAAAAAAACCACGTCTGAACTCCTCCGGGCAACCCTTCACCCTGAAGGATCCTTCATCACCCGGACCGCGCTCCTCGGTATGATTGCCGCCATGGAAGCAATTGATCATGCCGGTATCCGTCATCTTGCAAAGTCGTCTACCGGCCTTATCTCCGCCACCACAACCGGCGGGATGGACCGAAGCGAACATTTCTATGCCTCCTTTCTTCAGGATCCGGGCAAAGGCAGGTTGCGCGATGTGGTGGATCACGACTGCGGAGAAAGCACCGAACGGATCGCAGGGTACACCGGGATCCGTGATTTCATTACCACAATCAGTACCGCCTGCAGCTCTTCGGCCAACGCCATTATGCTGGGAGCAGAGATGATCCGGGCAGGTTTCCTCGATCGGGTTGTTGCCGGCGGCACCGATGCGCTGACCCGGTTCACGCTCAACGGTTTCAACACCCTGATGATCCTCGACAAGGATGGTTGCAAACCCTTCGATGAAAACCGCGCCGGGCTTACCCTTGGAGAAGGCGCCGCCTACCTTGTGCTGGAATCAGAACGATCGTTGCGTGAACGGGGCGGTGAACCGCTCGCAGAGCTCACCGGATGGGGAAATGCGAACGACGCATTCCATCAGACTGCCTCATCCCCCGAAGGAACCGGCGCCACCCTCGCCATGGAACGGGCGCTCTCCCTGGGCGGTCTTTCACCGGCCGAAATAGGCTATATTAATGTGCATGGTACCGGAACTCAAAACAACGACCTTTCGGAAGGCACTGCCATTGAAAAGGTCTTTGGGAATGTTATTCCTCCCTTCAGTTCTACCAAATCCTTCACCGGCCACACGCTGGGTGCTGCGGGGTCGGTAGAAGCCATAATATCCATTCTTTCCATGCGGCATGGTATGATCTTTCCCAACCTGAACTGGACAACCCCGATGAAAGAACTCTCCCTGCGCCCGGTCGCCACCCTCCTTACCGGAATGAATATCCATACCGTCCTCTCCAATTCATTCGGTTTCGGGGGCAACAATTCCACCCTGATCTTTTCCAAACCTTCCATCTTGTCCGACCACCGTGCATAGCAAGTTATATATATCCGGAACCGGAGCCGTCTCCCCTCAACCCACCGCAGAACCTTCACAGTTCCCGGCCGTGATCCGGAACACGGGGGATGTATCCCTCCGGTGTCTGGAACCCAACTACCGTGAGTTTATCGCCGGCGACCAGGTACGTCGCATGAGCCGGCACATCAAAATGGGCGTGGCGGCCGCACGGATGGCACTCGCCGCAGCCGGGACTACCGGCATGACCCCCGCGCAACCCGATGCCATCATTACCGGTACAGGTCTCGGTTGCATCGAGGATACAGAGAAGTTTCTCGCTGCCATGATCCGCAACAACGAGGAATTTCTGACTCCGACCTCATTCATCCAGTCAACCCATAATACGGTCAGCGCCCAGATAGCCCTGCTGCTTAAATGCCACGGATATAATTTTACTTACGTACACCGGGGCTTTTCCTTCGAGTCGGCCCTGCTCGACGCGATGATCAGAGCGGCACAGGCGCCTGAATCAAAGATACTTCTCGGCGCCTCAGATGAACTGACCACCCATACCTTGCAGATCCTTCAGCGCCTCGGACAAGTGCGGCAAAAGCCTGTGAACAATCTTTCCCTGCTGGATGAGAACCGGCGCGGATCCTTGCCTGGCGAGGGAGCCACCTTTTTCCTGGTTTCAGGAGTTCCCGGTGAACGCCCTCTGGCTGCCATCACCGGCCTGAGGACACTGTTTCGCCCTGCTTCAGAGGATGAGATCACGTCTGCCGCTGCCGGCCTTCTCGACGAATGCCGGCTTTCACCCGGGATGATCGACCTGCTGGTCACCGGTCTGAATGGCGACCACCATGATGACCCCGCCTACCGGGCGTTCATCTCCTCCATGCCCTCTTCCACGGGAATTGCAGCGTTCAAACCTTTATGCGGAGAGTATTTTACCGCCACGGCATTTGCTACATGGCTTTCAGCAAAGATGATCCATGACCGGTATTTTCCGGAACCTGTGATGATCCGTAAACCCACCGCGACAGTTATCAGCAACATTCTGATACATAACCACTTCAAAAACATCGGACACTCGTTTATCCTGTTAACCAAAACCTGATGATGCTGACATTCAGGAACTCCACCATCCTGTTCTTTTCCGTGTTATGTATCCTGAATCTGTTCAGGTTCGCTGAGCTGCCGGTCAACACTGCCACCTTTATCTGGATTGGCCTCTACCTTACCATACCCGTCATTCTCTCTTTTCTGCCCTGTTCGGGATATCATCACCGCCCGGTAATATGCCGTGGATCCTCCGCAACGAATGCCATCGCGATCACCTTCGACGACGGACCCGACCCTGTGAAAACCCCGCTGATCCTTGATATCCTGCGCCGATACGACACCAGAGCCACTTTTTTCATGACCGGGCAGGCAGCCCTCCGCAACAGGGACCTTGTTTTACGTATCGCCACCGAAGGGCACCTGATCGGGAATCACTCATTTAGCCACGGGAAATGGTGGGCCTTCCTCCCACCCCGCAGGATGGCAGCGGAGATTGAGAAGACCAATGACGTCATTCAGGCAATCACTGGCAACCGGCCCCTTTTTTTCCGGCCTCCCTATGGGGTGATCAATCCCATGGTGCACACCGCTCTGGGACAGGTGAAGATGAAAGTAATGATCTGGAACCGCCGTTCGCTCGATACACTTCTCGTCCATCCCGGAAAAGTGTTGTGCAGGGTAACTGCAAAACTATCGGCCGGCGATATCGTGTTGTTTCATGATACCGCTCCCGTGTTACTCTCCGTGCTGCCGGAATTCCTTGAGACAGTTGGCAGGAAAGGGCTTAAATCTGTCAGACTGGATGAACTCATCAAAGATTCATAAAATGGCTAGAATGATCCTTCCATTGTCATTGCTGCTTCTGGTATCTCTCACAACCAGCGCGCAGCAGCGCCGTAACCGTGTTGAAAATCCCGACCCGGTGATCCGTAGCATTGTCTCGGCCTGTAATAAAGTCCAGTCCATCACCTGCGAGTTCAGCCAGGAGAAAGAGATGAGCGTCATGGCTGAAAAAGTGCTGTCGGGAGGTAAATTCTGGTTCCGGAAGGAGAAAAGCCTTCGATGGGAATATACTTCACCATTCAGTTACCTGATCATCATCAACGGAGATCAGATGCTGGTGCGAGACGATCAGAAGGTCAATCTTATTAACATTCAGAGCAACAGGGTATTCCGGGAGATTAACCAGATGATAATCGGGGCAATCAGGGGAACCCTGCTGGAGGACCAGAAGAATTACGAGATCGCCCTCGAGGAGAACACCGGGCAATGGATCGCCACCCTGATCCCGCAGAATCCCAAAATCCGTGAAACGCTCCGGGAGATTGTGATCTTTTTCGACAAGCGCGACCTCACTGTCGACCGGCTCTTCATGCGTGAGGCATCCGGGGATTATACCCGGATCATATTCCGTGATAAAAAGATCAATCAACATGTGGACGATGCGCTATTTTCACTTCAGTAGCCTTGCGCTCCTTCTCTTTCTGACGCTCTCCTGCTCCCCGGTGAGCCGTAGCGGTTACCGCAGGGTACATAAAACCTCTCCTGACGGAATCAGCTGGCATTCGCCCTTTCTAAGCAATGATTTCCAGAAAGCATTGTTCAAAGCCCGCTTTCGTATCGGCAGCCATGATCTCTCCGGGCTTGTGCTGATTAAAAGAACTGCCGACAGCACACTCCATTTCTATTTTGCCAGCGAGTTCGGGATGACCTTTTTTGATCTCCGCTCAACACCTCAGCAGACCGAAGTACAATACATTTTTGAACCGATGAACCGGAAATCGCTTCTGCGTATCCTTGGCAACGATCTCCGTTTGCTGTTTTTTGCCCCCGATCCATCGGGTAAAGCTGAAAAAATCTATCGGAAAGATGATCCGGCGGGCATCCTGGTGAAAAGCGGCAAGCACTGGTTTGCCTCATCGGATTCGGCAGGCCGTTTGGGAATGCTTTATTCAGGAAGCAATTTCATGACCCGCTGTTCCATTGGTTTTTCCCGGTGGGAGGATGCATTTCCGGCTACGATACGGATCAGGAACAGCGGGATCGGCCTTTCGATGGATTTAGAGCTTATCAGGCTGAACTGAGGCTTCTGAACCGGCTCATTCCATGTGCGTTATTTCCCTAACTTTTCCTACATTTGCCGGGTAAAACCAGCTTCATGCTGCTCGATGATTTTTTTTCGATCCTCTCTGCGGGAAAAAAGGACGATGTGGTAACCTGCAGGCTGAAACTCAATCCCGACCACCGGATCTATGAAGGCCATTTCCCTGGCAACCCGGTTGTTCCAGGCGTATGTCAGATCGGAATGATCCGGGAAACAACAGAATACCTCACCGGCAGACACCTGATGATCAGAAAGGCCGACCAGATTAAGTTCCTCCGGATGATAAACCCCCACGAACATCATCAACCTGAGCTGGAGATCACTTTCCGGGAAAGCCGCGAAGGTGAAGAAGAGATATCTGCAGTACTTCGCCAGGGAGATATTGTTTTCCTGAAATTCAGAGGAACCCTATGCACGAGATAACCCTCACTGTTCGTGGCTACGAGCTTGATTCATACGGCCATGTCAACAATGCCGTGTTTCTCCAGTACATGGAGCAGGCGCGGTGGGAACTTTTCCGTTCGTCAGGTCTGCTGGGCCCGCTTGAAAAAAAAGGGATGAAGGTGGTGGTTATCGAGGCAACGGTAAGATACCAGCGCGAGGCCCGGTTGTTCGACAACCTCCTTGTTCAGACCAGATGCCGGAAAGCTGAGCCTTTTATGGTCTTCGACCACCGGATTGTCAGGACATCCGATCATTTGACCCTGGCCAGGGGCAAGATTAAAACTGTTCCGCTCGACCACAACAGAATGGTGACCGACATCCCAGAGGAATTAGATACGCTGTTTGAACCATAACGATGGAAAAGATCGATAAAATATCCTGGGAAATAAGAGATGACATTGGGATCATCACGATCGACAACCAACCCGAGAACTACCTGGTTCAGCCTGATTTTGTCCCGCTGGAAACGCTGAAGAAGTGGACCTCCTATGAATACCTGCGGGGGATTCTGATCAGCGGTGCCGGAAAACATTTTTCCGGAGGAGGCAGGCTCGACCAGCTTTTCAGGATGATCCGCGACGGCGAGGATATTCCTGAAAAAATATCGAAGGGTAAAGAGGTTTTGAACTGGCTGGAAGACCTGGATATTCCGGTAGTTGCATCCATCCAGGGGATCTGTTTCGGGGGCGGTCTGGAGATTGCCCTTGCCTGCCACATCCGGGTCTGTTCCGAAAATGCGTTGTTCGCATTCCCGGAGATCAACCATGGACTTATGCCCGGACTGGGAGGTACCGTGAGGTTCGGGGAGATTACCGGTACCAGGGAATCCTACAGAATGTTTCTGGGCGGTGATATGATCGGCGCTGAGGAGGCCTGTGAAATGCGTCTTGCCGACTATGTTGTTCCCCGGAAGAAGCTGCAGGAGTTCTCCCTGGGTCTTCTTCAGAAAATGACACGCGACCGGCCGGTTAAAGTGATCCGGTCGGTGATGAAAGCCATCCGGAATGCCGGAATATTGACCCGCGAAGAGGCCATGCGGGAAGAGACGGCGCTTTTTTGCGAACTGGCCATGGAGGAGGCAAAGCGACGTGCAGACTGAAACAGATCAGGGCATCCGGCTGACCAGGGAAGAGAACATCGGCCACCTCCGGATCGATTCGCCGCCATCCAACAGGATGACAATCGGTTTCTTCTCCTCCCTGCATGAAATAATACAGGCAGT
>CAYWHQ010000044.1:0-11109 GCA_964457665.1 uncultured Prolixibacteraceae bacterium
GGTATTCATCAGCTTCATCGAACGGATCATATCATCCCCGTAGTTCAGAACCGAACCATTCAGGATTACCCCCCGGTCAAGATTCACCACCACAAGATTATAATGGGGTTTCGACGCCTCATTGATCAGGTAGTAGATGAATACAAAAAAAGGAGCCAGGGAAACTGTCAGGATAAGTATCCAGTAATGGCGTAATTGCTCGCGAAGGCTCTTGCGTATGATGCTCAGGGTTTTCATGACCTCAGCCTCCTTCCTGTCAGGTGAATGAAGACATCCTCCAGGGTATTTTCCCGCAGGCTCATCTGCCCGATTTTCATCCCTGCCGAACTTATGGCTGCACTGATCTCCGGAATCTTTTCCAGCATGTTCAGCGATCGCAGGGAAATCATGTCTTCATTGACAACCACTGAATCACATAATGCGGATAACTTCGATCGGATATGATCTTTCATTCTCAGTTCGCAATTTTCAACTCTCAATTCCAGCAAGTCTCCCTCCCCGATGGTTTTTTTAAGGTTCTCCGGGGTATCGAGCATAAGTAGTTTTCCATGGTCGATGATGGCTACCCGGTCGGAGAGTTTCTCTGCTTCATCCATGTTATGGGTAGTCAGGAGGATGGTTTTCTGACGTGCAAACGACAGGATGAACTCCCTGACCAGGACCCTGCTCTGGGGATCGAGGCCTGCTTCGGGTTCATCGAGGATGAGGATCTGCGGGTCATGCATAAGGGCAAGGGAGATGCTTAGCCGGCGTTTCATGCCGCCGCTCAATTTTGAAGCGAGAACCCTGGATTTTGCGGTCAGCCCCATCAGCTCAAGCATCCTGTCGGCCCGCTCCTTTACCTGGTGGCCTCTTAGACCATACATTTCGGCCATGAAGACCAGTTGTTCGCGGCAGGTAAGCCGGGGCCAGAAGATGTTTTCCTGTGGGCAATACCCCAAATCCGGCCGGCGCCCGGTTTTCCCGGGTGATCCGGAATCCTGTGATCTGTCGGGGATATGAAAACTGATGCTTCCTGCCGAAGGGGGCAATAACCCGCATATCATGCTGATGGTGGTGGTTTTGCCGGCGCCGTTGGGGCCCAGAAAACCAAAAACTTCATGCCGGAAAACATCGAAACCGAGGCTGTCGACTGCCCGGAAGGATCCGTAATCTTTCGTGAGATTCCGGATCGAGATTGCAACGTTGGTCATGATGGGCCATCTTAGTTTCGGGTCATTATTGGGCTATTGAAAAGGATTGAACCGGACCACCGTGTTGCGGATGGGTTCGACCGACTGCAGGTAAGCATGGATGGCCGCGAGGTCGGTGGTATCCATGCCGGCATACATTGTCCAGGCCATATTGGTTTGCATCTGACCCTTTTCCACCCGTGGCATTGTATACAGAGAGGGCAGAAAGACCTTGAAACGGGTAATAAACTGTTCACGGCTCCAGTTGCCGATACCCGTTAAAGTGTCGGGGGTTATGTTGGGAGAAACGACCATACCGGCGGTCATCATGAATTTTCTGCCACCCGAATAGGCCAGGTGTTTTTCGATTCGCCCATGGTTAACCGGGGTGTGACATTCGATACATGCTGCCGCATTAGACAGGTAAGCGCCGTAAGCGAGGGTGTCGGCCAGCGACGGAAGACTTTGCGGGGTCGCTTTGTCAGGGATGAAGTGCAAAACCAGGCTCATCGGGAAGGTAGGCGTTGAACGCGGGACCTCATGGGCAATGGCGGGCAAGGTGCGCAGATATACCACGACCGAAAGTATATCTTCCGTATCCATTTTTGCATAGAGCGGGTAGGGCATGATCGGGAAGAGCGGGGAGCCATCCTTGCTCACACCGCTCACGATAGAGCGATAAATTTCCGCGTCGGTCCACGTTGAAAGATGGTAGGGGGTGATGTTTGGAGAGGCATAGGAGCCGGGGAAGCCCATTTTTTCGTCGAAGATCTCTCCCCCCTTTCCAAGGGTTCCCGCCGTCAGCGGACCGGAAAACCTTGACCAGTTGCGGGTGGAGTGACAGTCCATGCAGACCGCCACATGATGGGCAAGGTATCTGCCACGTTCAATCCGGCCGGGGGTTTGCTCTGCCGTGATCTCCTGAAGTTTCACATCGGGCAGCAGAAGGTATACATAGGCAATGAAGAGGCCCAGCGCCAGGATGAGTACCAGTGCGCCGATGCCAAATATCCGGGGCCATCTGTTCTTTTTCATGGGGTTTGAATTGATCTATCAAATGTACAAAATACAGAATACATTATGCAGGGAACCAGCTAATTTGAAACGAAATTTCCGGAACAGTGAAAGCGATGCGGCAACAGGCGAACCGTTTGACGGGGGAGGTGGAGTATAGGGGAGTCGAACCCCTGACCTCTGCATTGCGAACGCAGCGCTCTGGCCAACTGAGCTAATACCCCGCGCAGGCAAAGATAAAGGTTTTTTCGCGAGACAAAAAGCAGGTTTCACGAAATGCGAGCATTCCTGGTTTTTTGTTATTTTTGGAAATCATGGATTTGACACCTTAGGATAATGCCGGTCGATCTGCTGGTTATTGATGATCACTATCATGGTTAATATCCGGATTACCGGATTCAAACGTCAGGATGAACATTAGGCACTGATGTTTGAGAGCCACAGCTATCGAACCTTTTATAAAGGGGGTTAAACCATTATTTGAAAATATTTAAATAATTCTGATACCTCCAGATGCGTCCACGCTGTGAGCCTGTAGATTCTCTGAGTATATCAAGTTTTTCAAGATCTGAAATAATCTTGTATGACGAGGCTAATGATATTCCTGCAATGTCCGCGACCATGGATGCGTCAACGACAGGTCGGCCATATAAATAATGAACAATTTTGATAGCCTTGGAGGTCCGAGATCTTAAGCCTTGAATATCGTGTTCTGTTTTCTTCTGCAATTGAAGAATCTTGTCAAATGTTTGAATGCCGTTTTTTGATGTTTCAATAACTCCGGTAAGAAAAAATTTGATCCATTGATTGATGTCATTCTTTTCGCGGACCCGCATCAAATTATCGTAATAATGGGTACGATTGCGCTCAAAAAAGTCCGAAAGGTATAAGACCGGCCGTTTCAGGATACCTTTACTCACAAGGTACAGCGTTATCATTAATCTTCCAATACGACCATTGCCATCGAGAAAAGGGTGGATAGTCTCAAACTGATAATGAATTAGAGCAACTTTCAACAATTCCGGTAACCAGAGTTTTTCGTTGTATACAAATTTCTCTAAATCATTCATCAAGCCAGGAACCTCTGAGGGGACCGGAGGGATGAAGATGGCATCGTTTACGGAAGCGCCTCCAATCCAATTCTGACTGGTGCGGAATTCACCAGGGTGCTTATGCTCTCCTCTTACTCCTTGCATTAATACCCGATGGATGTTACGGATAAGACGAGATGAAAAGGGTAAATCCTTCAATGCAGTAATGGAATATTCCATTGCCCTGATATAATTCTGCACCTCTTCCCAGTCATCCCTCTTATCTGGAGAAATATCTTCTTTGTTGAGAAGCGCTTCTTCGATATTTGTTTGAGTTCCTTCAATTTTGCTGCTTTGAGTAGCCTCTTTCAACACATGCATACTTATAAACAACTCTATATTAGGGATATAATCCGAATACATATCAAGTTTTCCCAATTCACGGTCAGCCTGGCTCATGAGTTGAATAACTTCCATATTGTTCAAGTTCCACTGGCGGTTGATCAATTCCGGTTGATAGCTTTTGTACCACCTTTGGTCGATATATTTACCAGCCTTGAATGTTTCCATGTTTTATAAATTGAAAACAAAGATAATGTTTATTTTAGATTTTCGCAAAAAACTAAAATAATCGAATACTCTATTATAGTTTTCTGTAATTTCTACACAACCTTGAATAAGAGGGTATCACTAAATCAGATCCCTGGAAAGGATTAGCTTTGCGACATCAAGTCCTTATGTTTTGTAACTTTAAGTTATCAAATCAATGAACATTAGGCCCTTTTGATGAAACTGCCGTCGTCGAACAGCATCTCTATCCGGAATGCCTCCGAGCATAACCTGAAACACCTGTCGGTGGATCTGCCCCGCAACGAGATAATTCTCGTAACCGGGGTTTCCGGGTCGGGAAAATCGTCGCTGGTTTTCGATGTGCTTTACCGGGAGGCCGAATTCCGCTATCTGGGTTCCTTCAGCGCCTATGCCAGGCAGTTCCTGGGGAGGATGCGCCGGCCGGAGGTGGAGCATATCGAAGGACTTTCACCGGCCATTGCCATCGACCAGCAACCCTTTTCCGCCAATCCGCGTTCCACCCTCGGAACGCTCACCGGAATCTGGGATCTCATGCGGCTTTTATACGCCCGCCACGGAACCACTTCCGGGAGCGGCAATACCGGGCCACTCTCCCGCTCACTTTTCTCCTTCAACGCACCGGAAGGGGCATGCCCGCATTGCCAGGGGCTTGGGGTTGACGACCGTCTGGATCCGGAGCTGCTGATCGCCGACGACCGGAAGACTCTCCGGGAAGGTGCCCTGGTGGTCAGTCAGCCGAACGGATACGTCATGTACTCCCAGGTGACCATCGATGTGCTCGACCAGGTTTGCCGTGCGGAGGGTTTCAATGTCGACATCCCCTGGATGGAGCTTACCATGGAACAAAAGCGGGTGATCCTGTATGGGTCGGAAAAGATTGAGATCCCATACGGAAAACACCCGCTGGAGTCGAGGATGAAGTGGACCGGCATCACGGCCCGTCCGCGGGAGCTGGGATATTACAAGGGGATCCTGCCGGTGATGGAGAACATCCTCCGGCGCGACCGCAACAAAAACATCCTGCGGTTTGTCAGGACCTCTGCCTGTCCGGTATGCAACGGCAGGAGGCTGAATGAGCGCGCTCTCTCGGTGACCTGGCGGGGTTACGATATTGCCATGCTGGCGGCGCTTCCGATGGCGGAGCTGAGAGCGGTTCTCACCCTGACGGGAGCAAAGGAGCCGTTATCCGGCCGGCCGGAGGAGATCCTTCTGAAGATCGGCAATCTGGCCGGCCGGATCTGCGGTCTGGGGTTGGGACATCTGTCGGCCGACCGTGCCTCATCCTCGCTGTCGGGAGGCGAGATCCAGCGATTGCGGCTGGCGATGCTTTCCGGGGCCGGGCTCTCGGGGATGATCTACATCCTCGACGAACCCTCTGCAGGTCTCCATCCTTACGAAACGGCGATGCTGATCGATTCGCTGAAGTGTCTGCGCGACCAGGGTAATACCGTGGTGGTGGTGGAGCACAACGAGGCCTTTGTTCCCCATGCCGGCTGGATGGTTGACATCGGACCCGGTCCGGGGATCCACGGGGGGAAGGTGCTTTTCAGCGGTCCTCCCGGTGACTTGCTGCAGCTTCCGGAACCTTTGCTGCGCACGAGCGCCACGTTCCGCTGGCTGAAGGGTTGGGAAAAGCCAGAGATCCCGGATAAGCCACGCCCGGCCGGAAACCTGTTCAGCGTCGAAGGGGTCACTGCCCACGGCCTGAAAGAGATAGATGCGGAGTTTCATCTGCATGCCGTCAATGTCATCACCGGCCCGTCGGGGTCGGGCAAGAGTACCCTGCTGAACCACATCCTGGCTCCCTTCCTGCGGCAGAAGCTCCATCAGGGAACGGAAAAGCCAGGCGCTTTCAGAAGCATCACAGGCTGGGAGCCTGTCAGAAGGCTGGTGGTGATCGATCCGTCCCCGATCGGGCGGACCCCCAGGAGCAATCCTGCAACCTATACGGGGTTGTTTGATATAATACGCGACCTCTATGCATCCTTGCCGGAGTCGAAAGGATTGGGACTCACCCGCAGCCACTTTTCGTTCAATACCGCGGGAGGCCGGTGCGAAACCTGTGAAGGGGCCGGCTACCGGCAAATCGGAATGCACTTCATGGGCCCGGTGGAGGTCCCCTGTGAGACTTGTAATGGTGAACGTTTCGACCGGACTGTGCTGTCGGTAACATTCCGGGGGATGACCATTTCGCAGGCGCTTGACCTGACCATTGAAGAGGCGGCCGGAGTCTTCAGGGACCATCCGGAGATGATGCGGTACCTGCAGGTATTGACGGATCTTGGTCTGGGTTACCTGACCCTCGGTCAAAGGTCGTCGACCCTGAGCGGGGGCGAATCCCGGCGACTGAAACTGGCCGCCGGACTGGTAAAACCCTCCGCCGGGCACACCCTGTTTCTGATGGAGGAGCCCTCCTCGGGACTTCATGCCTCCGATGTGGCAAGGTTGGCCTCGGCGCTGCATGAACTCGCCGGGACTGGCCATACGGTGATATGTACCGATCACCATCCGGTGATGCTGTCGTTTGCCGGCCATCTGGTCACGTTGGGCAGCGGGTTGCCGGAAATGCAGCCTGAACCGTGTTCGGGAGCCGGAACACTATCCGGTTCAGGATATATTCGGGTTACCGGAGCCACCACCCATAACCTTAAAAAGGCAGCGGTGCAGATTCCGCACAACAGGATCACCGTGATCACCGGAGTTTCAGGATCGGGGAAGTCCTCGCTGGCCTTTGATACCATTTTTGCAGAATCCAGGAACCGTTTTCTGGAGCATTTCTCCCCATATGCCCGAACGCTGATCGGCATGAAGGAACAACCGGGTTTTGAAACAATTACAGGGCTTACCCCCGCTTATGCCCTCGAACAGGATATCTCACCCCGGAATCCACGGTCAACTATCGGAACATCTTCCGGCATCTATGATCTCTATCGGTTACTTTTTTCCCGGGTCGGAGTTCCTTCCAACTTAACTCCAGCCACAAAACCTTCCGGCCTCCCAACCTTTATCTCCTCTTCCCTTTTCTCTTTCAACCATCAGCAGGGAGCCTGCCCCGTGTGCGACGGCTTGGGGGTGAGGATTCAATGTGACCCGGAAAAGCTGGTGACACATCCGGATAAATCAATTCTGGACGGGGCGATGGATGGCACCCGCACCGGAAAGTTTTATGGTGAGCCATTCGGTCAGTACATGGCCGTTGTGAAGGCAATGGGAGAGCGGCATGGGATGGATTTTTCCGTACCCTGGAACCAGGTGTCTGAGGCAGGAAAGAGGCTGGTGGTGGAGGGAGCAGGGGAGGAGCAGTTTGATGTTGCCTGGTCGTATCAGCGGAACAAACGCACCGGCACCCACCATTTTAAAGGAGCGTGGAAAGGATTGATCCGGCTGGTGGAGGAGGAGTATGCCCGGAAACAGAACGACCGCAGGGGTGAAGAGTTGGATGCGGTGATGACCCGGAAAACATGCAGCGCATGTTCGGGAACTCGGCTGAATGTGGAGGCGCTGACCTGGCTGGTCGGAGGAATGAATATTGCCGGGTTATCGGCCCTGAGTGTGGAGGAGAGCATTGAGTTTCTGGAAAAGTATTTACAGGAATTGTCGCCAGCCTCCGGCGCTATTGCCGGGGAACCCGTAAAGGAAGCGGTTAAGCGTTTAAGGGTGATCACATCGCTTGGGCTGGGTTATCTGAACATCAGCAGGAGCATCGATACCTTGTCGGCCGGGGAGGAGCGCCGGATACGTCTTGCGGGGCAGATCGGATCGGGACTCACGGGGCTGACCTATATCCTGGATGAGCCTGCTGCAGGATTGCATCCGCTGGATGTCCCGGAGCTCATGCAACAGATCAGGAGGTTGCGCGACCGGGGAAACACCGTGATCCTGGTGGAGCATGATCCGCAGGTAATGTCGGCCGCCGACCATCTGATTGAGCTCGGTCCGGGCGCCGGAAGGAACGGCGGGCAGGTGATGTTCGCCGGAACCCCAACCGAGCTTGCCGCGGAACGGGATTCCGTTACAGGTCGGGTGCTTGCAATGCCGGTCCCGGAGCCATCTTCGTCGTCTGCCCTGATCAGACCCGGCATCCGGATCACTGGTGCCTGTGCCAACAACCTGAAAGGCTTCGACGTGGAGATTCCCCTCGGAGGAATCATCGGCATTGAGGGTCGTTCGGGCAGCGGAAAGTCAAGCCTGGTGTTCGACGTGCTGCATGCCTCGTGGCAACAGGGCAGGCCTGTTGGTTGCTGGTCAGTGGAAGGGTTGGAGAAGATCCGATCAATGGTCGTCTCCGGAGCGCAGCAGGGGTTCCGTTCCGCCCAATCGGTGCCGGCAACCTGGCTTGGAATGATGGATCCGATCCGGAACCTGTTTGCCCGGAGTGAAGCGGCCGTCAGGGCAGGCTTTTCCCGCAACCACTTTTCATTTGTAAAGGGTCCGGGGGTTTGCCCTGCCTGCGGTGGAACCGGTGAACGAAGGGTTTCGATGGATTTTTTACCGGATGCAGTTTCGGATTGTGAGGAGTGCGGAGGTTCCCGATACCGCAGGGAGATCCTGGAGGTTACCTGGAACGGAAGGAAAATCAACGAGGTGCTGACGATGACCGTGGAGGAGGCCCTCCCGCTCTTTGAGGGTCATCCCGGTATTTCCGGGCCATTGCTGCAGATGATAAAGGCGGGATTGGGATACCTGCAACCTGGCCAGCCGCTGAATACCCTGTCGGGAGGAGAGGCCCGGCGAATACAGTTATGTTCAGATATCCTGATGCCTCGCCCCGCCCCTGCGCTTTACCTTTTCGACGAACCCTCTTCGGGGCTTCACCATCTGGATACCCTCAGGCTCCTGGAGATATTCCGCGAACTGGTGGCCCTGGGCCATACCCTGGTGCTGATCGAACACGATCCCTGTCTCCTGGCCTGCTGCAACCACAGGATCATACTCGGCCCCGGAGGGGGAGAGCGTGGTGGATATTTGTTGCAGTCCTGACCAAAACGTTGTTTTCTGTTGTATCTTCGTACCATCAAAGCCGATCAACCCATGAAAAGAACACTTCTTGCATCCTTGCTGATAGTTTTCAGCATTACCCTCCTGGCTCAGGACAGCGACAGCGAAATAAAAACCCTGTTCAAAAAAAGGGAGAGCGGTGAAAAAATAAAACTGGGATGGTATGTAGGACCTCAGGCCATGTACACGCAGTTTAAACAAAAGGATGTATTCCTGGCGGGCCTCAACTTTGGAGTGACTCTGAACCACTTCTTCTCGGTAGGACTGACGGCTTCGGGGATTGTTAATCCCGGAAACCTCTGGTATGACAAAATCGACGGCTACCACGGGGCCTATCTCGCGGGTGGTTACGGCGGGGTTAAATTGGAATTTGCGGTATTTCCCAGGTACCCGGTCCATTTCTCTTTCCCGGTCACCATCGGCGGCGGGGGGCTAACTTACCTGTACAACACCTATTACGAATGGGATACTTACTATAACTACACCTCGCTCGACTGGGATGCTTTCTTTCTGGTGGAACCCGGGATCAACGTGGAGGTCAATGTGATAAAGTTCTTCCGGATCTTTGCTGGTGCCTCCTATCGCTATACCCCCGACCTCGATCTGATAAACACCCCGACCGACCTGATCAATAATTTCAATGCTGTTTTAGGGCTTAAATTCGGGAAATTCTAACCCTGATCCGAGGTCAGGTCAATTCCTCCGGAACCTGGTCTTTTTTAAGTCGATAACCTACATTGTGAATGGTTTCGATCCGTATGGATGAATCCGGGGCAATAAGTTTTCTCAATCTGGAGATGAACACATCCAGACTCCGGCTTGAAAAATAATGATCCGTCTGCCAGATCTTATTCAGGATTTCTTCCCTTTTGACCACCATGTTCAGGTTCCCGGCCAGCAGTTTCAGCAGTTCGGTTTCGCGGAAGGTGAGGGTCATGCATTCCTCTCCGTTCCGCAGGGTGAGGTTGACGGGATCAAGAATGAGTTTACCCAGCCGGATGTGATGACCGGAGCGTGCCGATATGATCTTTCTCCTTCTCAGGAACACCTCAATCTTCAAAACTAATTCCTCCATGCTGAAGGGTTTGGTCAGATAGTCGTCGCCACCCAGCTTCAGTCCATGGATACGGTCTTCCTTTGCCGATTTGGCTGTCAGGAATATCACGGGGATATCCTGGTTGGTCTCCCTGATCTTTTCAGCAATGGTAAAGCCGTCGGCTTTCGGAAGCATGATGTCCAGAATGCACAGATCATAATTTCCTGAACGAAACTTCTCAAGCGCCGTCAGACCATCGCAACAGTGATCCACCTGATAACCGCGGATCTCAAGGTTGTCGCGGGTTACGAACGAGAGAGCCTCATCGTCTTCGGCATAAAGAATTCTGACACTCTTTTCCATGGTTTTCGGTGATTGTTCAACGGGATTTCAATAATGAATTCCGAACCCGATCCCGGTTCGCTGATGAGCCGGAGCCGCCATCGGTGCGCACGGCATATCTGCCGGACATAATACAGCCCTAATCCAAAGCCCTTTACATCATGGATGTTCCCGGAAGGGATCCGGAAAAACTTATCGAATATCCTGTTTTTATATTTATGTGGAATACCCGGCCCGTTATCTTTCACACTGATCAGGAAAAGGTTGGGTAATTTTCTTGTAAGGAGATGGATCACGGGGTGGTCTCCGGAATATTTCTGCGCATTGTCCAGAAGATTGATCAGAATATTGGTGACATGGAGGATATCGGCAGGAATCAAGATTTCTCCCTGGAAGAGTTCCAGCTTCAGTGTCAGGGGAGAGGATCCATTGGAACTGAATTTTTCGGCCACCGTGCCTGCCAGGAGATTGATGTCGGTCATCTCCTTTTTAAGAGTCAGATGGCCCTTTTCGATCCGGGCAATCTGTAGTACCTTCTCCACCAGCAGGTTCAGGCGCTGGTTTTCCTGCCTGATCAGCCGTCCATAGGTTGTGAGCCGCCCGGGGTCGTTCACGATGCCGGGATCCGACACCACATCGGCAGAGATCTGGATGCTGGCGATAGGTGTCTTGAATTCGTGTGTCATGTTATTGATGAAATCCTTCTGGAGTTCTGAAAGCCTTTTCTGCTGCAAGATGATGAAGATGGTATAGGCGAAGAAGAAGACAGATACGATCAGGATAGCCGTTAGAAAGAACCAAACCGTCATATCCCCTGCTATGGTGGCTTTGAGTCTGGGGAAATGGACCCCGAAATAATAGAGATATTCGTTGTATTTGGGCAGATTGGTGGTAGGGGTGATCCGACGTTCGTGCCCTTCCGCCT
>CAYWHQ010000045.1:0-11078 GCA_964457665.1 uncultured Prolixibacteraceae bacterium
TTGACCAGCACCCCGGCTTCGTTCCGGATGTGGCAGTTGTAATAGCATGCCTGGCCAGAGTTGACTTTGGTATAGTCAGTCCAGCGAAGAATGTTATGAGGGGAGGTGTAGTTGTAGGTAGGTTGTGCATCAAAATTGGCATACTGGGCGATCCCGTATTTCTCCCAGTTGTCTGGCGCTGCAAGGGTACGGCGGACCAAAGTGAAATCAAATCCCGGTCTGAGATCGGGTATCGGATTGACCGCGATCTTGAAGTCGAGGTATGCGGGTATCCTGGCCCCGTCGCCGTGAATATGGCAGCTGCCGCAGTTGTTATATTTCTGGCTGTGACATACCTGGCAGTTAAAATCGGTATAGTGGACCGAATGGTAGTTGTTCTTGCTTTCAAGACCGGTGTGGCAGTCGATACATTTGGGTAATTTGGAATAGGCGTAACGCTGTTCAACCTTCTGTCCGTCGCCATGCAGGTCGCTGGCGGGATGGCAGTTGATACAGCGGAAACCTGCCTGGGTCAGGTGTACATCAGGCTTTGTTCCCGGTGCAACACCCAGGTAAGCGTGTCCGCCACGGGAAGTATGGCAGGTAATGCATACGCTGGTCATGTCGGGAGTCTTGATGAAATTGTGCCCCTGTGCCAAACCCCCGCCACCCATCACCGGACGGATAATATGACACTCGCCGCAGGAGGCATGGCAGGTAGCGCAGTTGGCATTATATCCTTCGATCTGGTGGGCGGGAAGCTTGTCGAAGTCATCCGGTCCGCTGAAACCACTCCGTATTGCCACCTTACGCTTCTGGCCTGTTCCATGATGCAAACTGGTCTTGAAATTGTCGACGATATCCTTGTGGCATCCACCGCAGGTCTCTTCAGCATTCACCGACGGATGCCGGACAAAATCACCGGAGTGGGCCAGATTTTTATCGGCAGTGTTATCCACTCCCTTGTGACAACCGGTACATCCGATCCTGTAATGTCCCGATTTCTTGTAATTCGTATAACCTTCGCCCCCCATAAAGACCCTGTCGTAGGGTTCATAGTGCGGCGCCTCTCCCCCGCAGCCTCCCGCGGGTGCGCCGGTATCGGGAGTATAGACCTGTTGCAGGTGTGCGTAGTTGATGTGGCAGCCCTCGCAGGATGCCACTGTCATGGCATCAGATACCGTTTCCTCATCCACGTAGATACATCCATTCATCATGACCAGTAGCATCACTGCCGGAAAAACAGCAGCAATGATCATACGGGCCACTTGCTTCCTTTTTTCTGTAGCATTCATCGGCTAAGATATTTTTTTCAAAATTGCAGCTTTTCCCTCAAACGGCACAGATATCCGATCAGTCATACACTAATCCGGAGACTGCTGATACACAACAAATAAATTGATTTGTATCAGTTTTTTTTATGTTTTATCTGTATCTTTGCCCATCATAATATTTACCCCGTGAGAAAAGACCAGTATACAGGCTGCACCATCAGTGCAGAAAAATGCCGTTGTTTTGAAACCCTGACCCCGGAGGAGACGGCCATCCTGGAAGAAAAATCAGTGATGATCCGTTACAAGAAGGGGGAGGTGATCTGCAAGCAGGGCGCCTTCGCCTCGCATATCATGTACGTGGAAGAGGGTCTTGTCAAAGTTTTTCTTGACAACGGTATCAATTCCCTGGTGCTGAAGATAATTCCCAGCGGGAACCTGCTCGGGCTCTCTTCGATGAACGACGAAAACAACACCTTCCAGTACTCTGCGATGGCATACGTGGATACCCTGATCAAGCAGATCGATATCAATTATTTCAGAACGCTCGTATCAAAGAATCCCTGCTTTTCAAAGGAGATCATCAACATCCTCGGCTCCAACAGCGTGCAGATCAACGGCCGGTTTTTCTGTCTGACCTTCAAACAATCCTATGGCCGCCTGGCCGATATCTTGCTATGTATTTCCACCCGGATTTTTCACTCAAACGATTTTGAACTGCCCCTCTCAAGGAAAGATCTGGCAGAATTGTCGGGGATGAGTCCTGAGACGGTGATCCGGATTCTGAAAAAATTCAGCGAAGAGAAGCTGATCGAGACGGTGGGAAAGCGTATGATCATCCGTGATCCGGAGAGGCTTCAAAAGATCAGTGAAACAGGTTGAAGTTCAGACCGGATCAACGTCAACAGATACGCGGATCCCGGAGGCCTCCGGTTTTGACCGGAAATCATCCAGGATTTGCCTGATCGTTGCTTTTCTCGCTGTTACCTGCCTGTTTCGTTCGATCTTCACCAGGATATGCTGGATATGCAGATTCATCACCCTGGAGACCAGAGGAAATTCCGGTCCGAGAACTCCGGAGCCTAGCTGTGTCCGCAGCATACCGGCAAGCATTCTTGCCGCAGCCATTGTCTTTTCAAAGTCACGGTGCCTCACTTTTACGAGGACGAGCCGGTAAAAAGGGGGATATTTGAATTTCAGCCGTTCCGGAATCTGCCTCTTGTACATTGAGATAAAATCGTGGTTTACCACATCCCGTATCACAGGGTGGTCCGGATTATAGGTCTGAATGATAACGTCTCCCCTGCGGTTCCTGCGGCCCGACCTTCCGCTGACCTGAGCCATGAGCTGGAAACTACGTTCGGCCGACCTGAAATCGGGAAAGCTGAGCATATTGTCGGCATTCAGCACACACACCGTACTGACACGGCCGAAATCAAGTCCCTTGGTCACCATCTGGGTTCCGACCAGAATGTCGATCCTCCCCTCTTCAAAATCGCTGATGATCTGCTGGTAGGCATGACGGGAGCGGGTAGTATCAAGATCCATCCGTGCAATTCTGACTCCCGGAAACATCAGCGAAAGCTCCTCCTCCACCTTCTCGGGTCCGAAACCTTTCATGGAGAGGTGGTTGTTCCGGCACTGCGGACAACTTTCGGGCACCCTGGTCATGTAACCGCAGTAATGGCAACGCAACTGATTGCTTTTCTTATGATATACGAGCGTCACATCACAATTGACGCAGGAGGGCATCCACTGGCAGGCATCACATTCCAGCCGGAGCGAGAAACCGCGCCTGTTTTGAAACAGGATTGACTGTTCTCCCCTCTCAAGCGCCTCTTCGAGATGGCGGATCAACAGCGGGGAGAAATGGCTCCGCATGGTCCTCTTTCTCAACTCCTCCCTTACATTGACCACCGAGATCAGCGGCAATTCTGAGTTGCCGTAACGGGTGTTCAACTCGACCAGTCCGTACTTGCCTTCCCGGGCATTAAAATAGGTTTCAACCGAAGGGGTAGCCGTTCCCAGCAGGGTCCTTGCGCCATGGAGCCGGGCAAGGTAGATGGCGGCATCACGGCCATGATACCGGGGCGACGGATCCATCTGCTTGAAAGAGGCGTCGTGTTCCTCATCCACAATCACCAGTCCGAGGTGGCGGTAGGGTAAGAACAAGGCTGAACGGGCGCCGATCACAATATCATACCCTTTTTTCCAAATATCCAGGCGCTCGCTTCCGGCAAACCGCGAATGATAGACACCCACCCTGGAGCCGAAGTATTTCCGCAGGCGGTTGATGATCTGGGTAGTCAGTGCGATTTCGGGCAGCAGATAGAGGACCTGTTTCCCCTGCGACAGGGCTTCGCCGATCAGCCGGATATAGATCTCTGTCTTTCCGCTGGAGGTCACACCGTGCAGCAGTACGACCTCCTTACGGTCAAAACAACGGTGTATCTCCGCCAGGGCCTGTTGCTGGGCTGCGGTAAAACCGATCTCCCCGGCAGCGGCTGCCGGATCGGTTTGTTCTTCTTCATGATCCGGCAACGGAGAGAGCAGAAAGATATTTTTCTCCACCATCTTCTGCAGGATACCGGATGACATCCCGGGTTTCTCCATTAAAGCCTTCTTCTTCACCGCCACCTCCTCACCGGAACCAAATCTCGACATCTGGACCCAGGTCATCAGAAGTTCGAGCTGACGGGGAGCCCTTTTCTCCAGCATGTCAAAGAGATGACGCACCTTCTCCTCATCCTCCCGGTATCCGGGTGCGAGTTCCACCCGGAGTTCTTTCTTTCCGGCAGCCTGCGGTGGCAGCTCCTCCTCCATCATGACGATACTCCGGTCGATCAGGGTGCGAATGACCGGTAAGGCCTTCAGTTGCCCGATAATGGCAGGTATTTCCGCTACCGGTACCTTTTTCCGGAACTCAAGCGCCTGTACCAGCAGCTGTTCCTTTTCTCCCAGATTGTCAAAATCGTACCGGGTACCTGGCCGGAGCACCACCTTCGATGTACTCGAGAGCCTTAGTGCAGCTGGTAACGCGGCATTCATGACTTCTCCCTCCGTGCAGAGATAATACCCGGCAATCCACTCCCAGAAACGGAACTGCAGGGAGTTCACCACAGGTTCATCATCGATCAGCGAAAGGACAGGTTTCGGGATGGTCCCTTCAGGAGGGGCGGAAACCATACCGGCTACCAATCCCGCATAGATCTTTTTGGAACCGAACTGCACCGCTACCCTGATCCCCGGTACTATCTGCCCCTTCAGTTCCTCAGGAACGGAATAGGTAAAAAAACCCGGTACCGGCAACGGCAGTAATATCTGAACAAATCCCGGCATAAGAGCCTATGAAGGATCAGAGGGCGAGGATCCTCGCCAATTCCAGTGCCCCGAACTCAAAGTGTTTTTTCTTGTGAATGGCATCCTCGAACGGGGTGAGGGTAATTTTCCTGTGTTCCACGCCAACCATCACACCGCTGCTGCCATCCTGTAACGCTTTAATGGCTGCATATCCCAGCCAGCTGGCCAGTACCCGGTCCTGAACTGTCGGAGCGCCACCCCGCTGAACATGACCAAGTACGGTGACACGGGTATCGATCTCCGGCAATTTTTCCCTGACACGCTCCGCAATGGTATAGGCACCGCCTTCGTCGTCACCTTCCGCTACAATAACGATACCTGAAGTTTTGTTCTTCCGCATGTCGTGCCGTAAAACTCTGGCAAGATTCTCAATATAGGTTTTCGATTCGGGAACCAGGATAAACTCGGCCCCGCAGGCGATACCGCTCCACAGGGCCAGATAGCCCGAATCCCTCCCCATGACCTCCAGAAAGAAAAGACGGTCGTGCGAGGTGGCGGTGTCGCGGATTTTGTCGGCTGCCTGTACCACTGTGTTGATCGCGGTGTCAAAACCAATGGTAAAATCAGTGCCGTAAAGGTCATTGTCGATGGTTCCCGGAAGGCCCACCACCGGGATTCTGAACTCGTTCCCGAATTCAAGCGCTCCGGTGAAGGTACCGTTACCGCCGATGGCTACCAGGGCATCGATACCCCTTTCCTCCAACTGACGGTAGGCCTGCAGTCGTCCTTCATAGGTCAGGAACCTCTTGCTCCTTGCTGTTTTAAGCATGGTTCCTCCTTTCTGGATGATGCCGGAAACCGAATGGCTGAACAATGGTTCGATCTGCCCCTCGATCATTCCTTCATAGCCCCTGCCTATTCCATATACCTCAAGTCCCTCCGAGATGGTCGTCCGCACCACCGCCCGGATGGCGGCATTCATTCCTGGAGAATCACCACCCGAGGTAAAAACTCCGATTCGGGAAATTCTTGGCATTTTGAAAAAATTTAGACAAAGGTAATGAACAACCGGGAATCAATAAACGGTGTAATGGTTAAATCTGCATTCGAGCGGACCATTGTACACGATATGTTTTCCGGCTGGTTTGAGTCCGAGGAATTTCAGGGCGTCGAGGCCGGATGAAATGACCCATGCATCCCACCCCGTAAACTGCCGTTTCAGGACATTTCCGATCATCTTGTAGAAAGCCACCGAATCCTCCAGCGGAATCCGCTCATCATAAGGGGGATTCATCAGGATAACCCCCCGGGGAGATGGTTTTCTGAGCTCCTCGAAGCGTGCCGCACGTAAAAACACCGAAGAGCCCAGGCCGGTGTGTTCCACATTCCGGGTGGCATCCTGTATCGCTTTGCGGTTCCGGTCAGAGCCATAAAACCGGAACCCGTCTGCATGATCCGGGAGCTCTCTGCCGGAATCCAGCTCGTGCTTTACTTCCAACCAATGATCTTTGTCAAAATCCCGCCATTTCATAAAACCAAAATCACCGCGGTAATAACCGGCCGGCGTTTTCGTGGCCTTCATGACCGCTTCAATCAACAGGGTACCGGAACCACACATCGGATCGACAAAGACCTGGGAGGGGTCCCATCCGGAAAGATGCACCAATCCGGCCGCCAGCACCTCATTGATGGGCGCAGGTCCGGCTAGCCGCCGGTAACCCCTCCGGTGAAGTGACTCGCCGGATGCATCAAGCGATATCGTGCACTGGTTTCTAAAAAGATGAATGTTGATGCGAATGTCGGGATTGCTGATGTCGACAGAAGGTCTTTTGTTGTATTTATGACGGAAGCGGTCGACGATCCCGTCTTTCGTACGGATAGCAACAAACTGAGAGTTTGTGAAGACCGCATACGAAATCACCGCATCCACGGCGAAGGTCATGTCACAGTCGAAATATTCCTCCCAGGGAAAGAGCAACACCCTGTCATAAAAGTCCTTCTGATCCCTTACGACGAAGGTGGTTAGCGGCTTCAGTACCCTTAAAGCGGTACGGCAGCCATAGTTGATCCGGTAAAGTGTCTTCATATCTCCCGAAACCTTCACCGCCCGGGTCAGCGCCTCCCCCGTGATCCCCAGCCCCGCAAGCTCTGCCAGCAAAGGTTGCTCCAGGCCTGCAATGGTTTTGACCAGGATCGGAAAGTTGTTCATCGGAAGAAAAAATTGAGCCAGCAAAGGTAGTGGAGATTTCCGATAAACGAATTTTCATAGAAAATAGTGTTATTTATGCGCTTTATCTGATGAAAATGGCTTATATTTGCACAAAAAAAATGGAATACTATTTCAGTAAAACACTGGCATGCACCCTGGAAGATGCCATTGAAAAGGTTACTGCAGCATTGAAGACGGAGGGTTTTGGCATCATCTCCGACATTGATATTCAGGGGAAGCTGAAGGAAAAACTGGGGGTGGATTTCAGAAAGTACCGGATTCTGGGTGCCTGTAATCCGGCTTTTGCATACCAGGCCTTACAGGCAGAAGAGAAGATCGGCACCATGCTTCCGTGCAACGTGATCGTTGTGGACAAAGGGAACGGAACGACGGAGGTAGCAGCGGTCAACCCTGTTGCCTCCATGATGGCCATTGAGAATCCCGCTCTTGAGCCGGTAGCGGTGGAAGTAACGCGGAGACTCCGGGAGGTCATCTCCGGTTTATGAAGGAGATGTGGGATCAGCGGTACGCCGGAGAGGATTTTGTTTACGGCCGTGAGCCCAATCCATATTTCAGGGAGCAGATCGAAAAGCTTTCCCCGGGCAGGATATTGCTGCCCGGGGAGGGTGAGGGACGAAATGCGGTATTTGCAGCAAAGTTGGGATGGCAGGTTGCAGCCTTCGACCAGAGTGCGGAAGGCCGCCGAAAGGCACTGCAATTAGCATCGGACGAGGGGGTTCATATCACTTATGACGTCACCGATGTGATGCATGCTGAATATATGCCGGGTTCGTTCGATCTTATTGCTTTGTTATACCTGCACCTTCCGGCGATGATCCGCAGGGATGCCCACCGGCGGATGGCTTCTTTGCTGAGGCCGGAAGGAGTTCTCCTGCTGGAAGGGTTTTCGACTGACCAGACCGCTTATGACTCGGGCGGACCGAAAGATGTCTCCATGCTTTTTGATCCTTATCTGATTTCTGAAGATTTTAAAACCCTCCGTGTCAATTACCTGGAGAAGACAACTATCATGCTGGCTGCGGGAAGAGGACATTCCGGCCCTGCTTCGGTGGTTAGATTTGCAGCAACAAGGTGAACCGTTATTTCTCAATTTTCTGTACTTTTGTTGAAAAGCATTAACCAATGGGAAAACATGGAATTGAGATCCTGGAGCTTGATAAAGGCGAACTTATCAGGATGCTGAATGAAGCGCTGGCAGAGGAGTGGCTGGCTTATTACCAATACTGGATCGGAGCCCGTCTCATGGAAGGGCCCATGCGCAGCGAGATCGAACCCGAACTCCTGCTTCATGCCGACCAGGAGCTCGGGCATGCAGTGCTCGTTGTGGACAGGATCATCCAGCTGGGGGGTACGCCGCTGCTGAATCCATCGCAGTGGCCTTCCTTCAGCCGGTGTGATTACGAGGAGCCCTCCGATCCTTACGTGGAGGCGATCCTGGAGCAAAATCTTCGCGGTGAACGCTGTGCCATCCAGCGTTACAAGGAGATCGCCGATTTCACTGCCGGGAAAGACCATACCACCCATCAGATGGCCGTGAATATTCTGAATGAGGAGATCGAGCATGAGCAGGACATCGAAGACTGGATCACTGACCTCTTCAGGATGAAGGAGGATATGCGTAAGATCCGTTTGTGAGCAAGGATTCATGAGATTCTGGCTGACTGTATTGTTTGCTGCGGCAACCCTGATCCTGTCTGCGCAGGAGAGTTATATCCTTTCAGGCAGGGTTGCCGACTCCCGCACCAGGGAACCCCTGGCCTTTGTGAATATTGTCATTAACAACTCTTTCCATGGAGGGACTACCGACATTGACGGAAAATTCCGGCTGCGCACCTCGCAGGTCCCAAAAACATTAAAGTTAAGTTATGTAGGGTATGAGCCGGTTCTGTTTCCAGTAGGATCACGAAAAGAGGGATTGACCATTTACATGACCAGGAAGGAGATTGAACTGGCGGAGGTGGAGATCCTGCCCGGTATCAACCCTGCCCACCGCATCATCCGGAATTGCATTGATAGCAGGGACCAGAACGATCCGGAAAAGCTGAACTCCTTCTCGTATACCATGTATGAGAAAACCATTTTCACGCTCGACGCCGATACGAGCGTCTCAAAAGAATTCATGGATACTTCGCTCCTCCGGCGACCTCAGGGAGGAGTCACACTCATGGTCACTCCGTCCGGCGCCGACAGTCTTATGGCTGACTCGGTGGTAGCCGATTCGGCATCCCGTTTCTTCGAAAAGCTGATCAGTGAACAATACCTCTTCCTGATGGAGAACGTGACCAAAAGGAAGTTCCTTGCTCCCGACCGTAATTACAATGAGGTGATCGCAACCAAGATGTCGGGATTCAAGGACCCGATCTTCGTATTCCTGAGTACACAGATCCAGTCGTTCTCCTTCTATAAGCCATACATCACGATCTTTCAGCAAAGCTATGTCAATCCGATCGGTTCAGGTGCGATAAGCCGCTATTTTTACAAGATCGAAGACACCACCTATCAGGAGGGAGATACCACCTTCATTATCTCCTTCCGCCCGAGAAAAGGGACAAACTTCGACGGACTCAGCGGCGTTATCTCGATCAGCAGTTTCAATTGGGGGATCCGGAATGTAATAGCCGAACCCTACTACAAGAACGAAGGCTTCAGGATCCGGATCCAGCAGATGTACGAACGGATCGACAGCGCCCGTTGGTTTCCCGTACAACTCAATACCGACGTAGCCTTCGATAACCTGCAGATCGGCCGGTACATTGCCATCGGGAGCGGACGGAGTTACATCCGGGATATTGTTCTCAACCCGGAACTGGTGCGTCGCGAGTTCAATCATCTCGATATCGAGGTCAAACCTGCAGCAACCAGTCAGCCGGAGGACTTCTGGAACCAATACCGCACCGATTCGCTCAGCCGCCGCGACCGAAGGACCTACGAGGTGCTCGACAGCATCGGGGAGGCAAACAACTTCGACAAACTTGCCAAGTCGGTTCAGACGGTACTGACAGGAAAAATTCCCTGGGGGCCTGTCGATATCGACATCAACCGGTTTATCAATTACAGCACCTACGAAGGCCTCGTACTGGGCGCCGGTTTGCACACCAACGACAAACTTTCAAGGTGGTTCAGGGCAGGAGGTTTTTACCAGTACGCTTTTGCCGCCGCACGGCATAAGTTCGGGGGCGACCTCTCCTTCACCCTGAGCCGACGGAACGATGTGAGTATCCGGGCAGAATATTTCCGCGACCTTCTGGAAGCAGGTTCCGTCAACTATTTCGACGACCAGCAATCGATCCTCTCCGGGAACTTCCGGCCCCTGCTGGTTCGCAAACAGGACTACACCGAACGGGCTGCCATTTCGCTCAATTTCAGGGCGCTGAAATATGTTATGTTCCATATTGGATTCCTGAGCGATTTCAAACAATCCACCACGAACGACTGGGCCGTGCAGGAGGGAAATGTGACTTTGCTTTACGATGATTTCCGGTTCACTGAACTGAAAGCCGGCTTCCGCTGGGCTTACGGTGAAAAATACATCCAGACGATCCAGAATAAGATTTCACTCGGGACAAACTATCCTGTGTTATGGATGCAATACACCAGGGGAATTTACGGTCTGCTGGGGGGTGAATATGATTACAACCGGATCGATCTGAAGGTAAAGAAGACCTTCCGGATAAAGTTTCTCGGCGACCTGACTTTTGTACTTGCTTCGGGATATATCGACAGGCCTGTTCCCGCCACCAACCTTTATTATGCACCGGCCAGCTACCGGATGTTCACTCTCTTTGCACCTTACAGTTTCGCCACGATGCGGATGAACGAATTTCTCTCTGACCGATATGCCTCACTTTTTCTCTACCATGACTTCGGGGAGTTGCTTTTTAAAGGAAAAAAATGGTTCCATCCGCAATTTGCCCTCGCCCAGAATATAGGTTTCGGATGGCTTGACCATAAGGATCATTATACTGAAAATGGCATCGGCTGGAGGGAAATGAACCTCGGCTATTATGAATCAGGGCTACTGATTAACAATCTGGTCGACCTGAAGCTGTACAACCTGGGCATAGGGGCATTCTACCGCTGGGGTCCTTACGGTTTCCTTTATGCGGGCGACAATTTCGCCTACAAGATATCGGTGATTTTTCCGCTGAATTAATTTAGACAGAACCTAAATTAAGTGAATCGAAACTTACATATCAGGAATACTCTATATTTGTCCTCCAGGTCACATTTAACTTCTGACATCTATGGATGAAAATCCCTCTCATATGCCGCAACCACAACCGGATGAGCAGCCCACC
>CAYWHQ010000046.1:0-11027 GCA_964457665.1 uncultured Prolixibacteraceae bacterium
CCGTGGTACTGCTTGCCATTTTGCTGATACGTTCCGGCAGAAAAAAGAAAAACAATTGAAAACACAGATATGACAGAAGAATCCAGATATCATCAGGAGCCCGATTACCTGGCATATTCCGGGAAGTACAAGGGGATACTGGGCTGGCTTACCTCTACCGACCACAAGCGGATAGGGTTGCTGTACCTGTATTCCATGATGGTTTTCTTCCTGGTCGGGGTGATCCTGGGCGAGATCATGCGCATTGAGTTGCACCGTCCCGGGCAGCAGATAATCGACGCACAGACCTATAATGCCATCTTCACCATACACGGCATCATCATGATCTTCACGGTCGTTATTCCCGGACTTGCTGCAGTTTTTGGCAATTTCGCCATGCCCATCATGATCGGCGCCAAAGATGTGGCCTTCCCCCGGCTCAACCTCTTTTCTTGGTATCTTTATATATTGGGTGCGGCCATAGCCCTTGCCTCCCAGTTCATGGGATCGGGACCCCCTGATACGGGATGGACCTTCTATGCACCTTACAGCACCGAGACGCACACAAATGTGGTGGCAGCGGTCCTGGGAGCCTTCGTCCTGGGGTTCTCCTCCATCCTGACAGGGCTGAATTTTATCGTTACGATACACCGGATGCGCGCACCCGGTATGACCTTCTTCAAGATGCCACTCTTCCCCTGGTCGCTTTACGCCACCGCCTGGATCCAGGTATTGGCCACCCCCATCGTCGGGATCACTCTCCTGATGATTATCGCGGAAAGATGGCTTCGGATCGGCTTTTTCGACCCGACACTCGGCGGTGACCCGATCCTTTACCAGCACCTCTTCTGGATCTATTCTCATCCGGCCGTTTACATCATGATCCTCCCGGCAATGGGGGTTATCACCGAAATTGTTCCGACCTTCGCACAGAGAAGGGTTTTCGGTTACAAAGCCATTGCGCTCTCCTCGCTGGCCATTGCACTGGTAGGCTATTTTGTCTGGGCCCACCATATGTATACCTCAGGGATGAGCACTACCGCGCGTTGGGTCTTCTCCCTGCTGACCTTCCTGGTAGCCGTTCCGAGCGCCATCAAGGTCTTTAACTGGGTCACCACCATGTATAAAGGCTCAATCGATATCAAACCACCCTTCCTCTATACCCTCGGATTCATCTTCCTGTTCATGATCGGCGGTCTTACCGGTCTTTCGCTGGGCGCTGTCGCCACCAACATCCATGTACACGATACCGCTTACGTGGTGGCACACTTCCATTATATTATCTTCGGAGGAGTGGGTTTTGCTTTTTTTGCAGCGCTTCATTACTGGTACCCGAAAATGTACGGAAGAATGTACGACTTTAAATGGGCCACCATCGGGTTCGTCTTCCTCTTCGTTGGATTTAACCTGCTCTATTTCCCGCAGTTCGTGATCGGACTGATGGGTATGCCTCGCCGCTATTTCGACTATCTGCCCCAATTCACCACCGGTCACCAGTTATCCACCATCGGCGGATTTCTGCTGCTGGCAGGTCTTATCATCATGCTCGTAAACCTTTTCCGAAAAAGTGGAGCGAAAGCTCCTGCTAATCCATGGGGCGGACGTACTCTTGAATGGACCATACCTTCTCCCCCTCCCCTGGAAAACTTTGATATCATGCCGGAAATGAAACCGGAAGAAAAACCCTACGACTATGAATAATGCCAATTAATACAGCAGTATATGACTGAACACAGAGACGACGAGGGAGCCAAACTGGGAATGTGGATTTTCATCTTCACGGAGATCCTGCTCTTCGGAGGTCTTTTCCTGGTTTATGCCGTAATGCGGAACAACTATACCGATGAGTTCCACCAGGCTGCCCACCACCTGAATGCTTTTATAGGGGCTATCAACACGGTAGTTCTGCTGATCAGCAGCGCCACAGTGGCCATGTCGGTCACCGCAGTGCAGAAAGGCGACAACCGGAAAGCCGTCATCCTCCTCTTCATTACCCTGCTCTTTGCCGGTGTATTTCTCGTTAACAAGTATTTCGAATGGGGTCATAAGATCCACATCGGACTCTACCCCGGCTCCGAACTGATGGTTTCACTCAAGCACGGAACCGTGCTGTTTTACAGCCTCTATTACTTTATGACAGGACTGCACCTGCTTCACCTTGTGATCGGCGGGATCATCCTGACCGTGATCATGATCAAGGTACACAACGGATCTATCCACCGCAACAAATATGTTCTGCTGGAGAACGGCGGACTATACTGGCATCTGGTCGACCTGATCTGGATTTTTCTATTCCCGTTGCTTTATTTACTTACGTAGGAATAAGGTTTTAAGGATACAAATATGAAGATATGAGTGGAGATGTGAAACATATTACCGGTTACAGCACCTATGGATGGGTGCTGGTCTCACTGCTGGCCCTGACGGTGGTCACCATCACGGTGACATGGATCGACCTCTCGGCCCTGACGGTACTGGTTGCATTACTGATCGCTTCTTTTAAAGCCTGGATCGTGCTGGCGGTTTTCATGCATCTGAAGTTTGAGTCAAAGCTGTTCACCGTGTTTTTCATCATGGTGATGACCATATATGTCCTCGTGATCCTCCTGACATTCTTTGACTATCTGCTGAGATAATTCGTATATTGTAAATCCTAATTCGTACTTTGAGATATGGGTGCTTCAAATTTTGCAGAAGGTGTAGATCTTGCGTTCAAGGTGATCTTTGGCATAGGGATCTTTTTCCTGATCGGAATCACCGCAGTGATGATCTGGTTCGTGGTCCGCTACCGGAGGTCGCGGCATCCCAAAGCCTTTCAGATCAAAGACAACATGGTACTGGAATGGACATGGATCATCATTCCGCTTATACTTGTATTGCTGATGTTCTATTACGGGTATATTGCCTTTGCCCCGATGCGCGATGTCCCGAAGGATGCCATGGTGGTGAAGGTATACAGCAAAATGTGGAGCTGGGTTTTCGAATATGAGAACGGAAAGCAATTCGACACACTTTATGTACCATACAACAAACCTGTCAAGCTGCTGCTCTATTCCGAAGATGTGATCCACAGTCTCTATGTCCCGGCATTCCGTATCAAGGAGGACCTTGTTCCTGGTCAGGAGAACTATATGTGGTTCATTCCGACCCAGATCGGCGACTACGAGATACTTTGTGCCGAATATTGCGGACTGCGTCACTCTTACATGGAATCAAAGGTTAAAGTGATCCCGGAAGAGGCATTTATTGCCTGGCTGGCGGCTCTGCCCGAAAAGCGTGAAGAGCCGGAAGGGCTCTCCATCCTGAAGAAAAACGCATGCACAGGCTGCCATTCCATCGACGGAACAAAACTGGTCGGTGCAACCTTCAAAGGATTGTACGGATCGGTCAGGGAGGTAAACACTGACGGCAAAGTCAGGAAAATTTCTGCCGACGAAGCCTACATCAAAAGCTCCATATACGAACCCAACAAAGACGTGGTTCAGGGGTATCCCAAAGGATTGATGCAGTCGTACCAGGGAAAGATCTCAGCTGAGGAAGCCGACAAGGTGATTGAATATCTGAAATCGATCAAATAATCCTCTCTTTTCACGACAGTGGTTTTATTGCGCGATTACCTTCAGCTTATCCGGTTACCGGTCTCTCTGGCAGTGACCTTCAGCGCTTTCGTTGCGGGAGTGATGGCTCCGGCAGGTTTGTCGGCAGCGCTGATCTGGCCCGTTATTGGGATATTCATGCTGGCCGCAGGCGCATCAGCCCTGAATCAGTATCAGGAGTGGCCCTATGACGAAAAGATGGAACGTACCAGGAACCGTCCTCTCCCGTCGCGCCGTATGGACACAGCGCAGGTCCTCCGGGTAGCCAATATCTTCATCATCGGGGGGTTTATCGTTTTAATCTGGCAGGGTCAGCTGGCATGTTTCTTCCTCGGCTTGCTGAATCTATTGTGGTATAACGGACTTTACACCATTCTGAAGCGCCGGACCGCCTTCGCGGTGGTTCCCGGGGCGCTCACAGGGGTGATCCCTGTACTAATGGGCTGGAGCGCCGGAAAAGGAGAACTCTGGGCGCCGGAACCTCTTTTCCTGGCATTTTTCATCTTTATCTGGCAGATGCCGCATTTCTGGCTGATCATGCTCAAATACGGGGATGACTACCGCAAAGCCGGTTTCCCGGTGCTCAACGACCTGCTCACGAAAAAAAAGATGAAAAGGATCATCATGGCATGGATGACCGCTGCATCTGCCGCCAGCATCCTGATCGTGTACCACCGGATCACGACCTCCGAAGCAATACAGACAGCCATATTGATACTCAACCTGATCACCCTGCTTATCATCGTGTATCAGCTTTTCATTTCCTCCGCAGAGAACTACAGGGTGCTCTTCATTTCCGGCAATATCTTTATGGCAGGGGTACTGGGGCTTATACTGGCCGACAAGCTGCTGGTATAATTGCCTGCAGGATTTCTTTTTGTAAGTTTGTGAAAATAATCCCTGACAAATGACATCACTATACCGCCAGCACCGGCTCTTTTTCCTGGTCCTCCTGACAGCCGTAACCGCCTTTCTTGCCTGGTACTTTCACCAGATCGTCATCGTGGTCATTGTAGCGGGAGTAATCTCCATTATCGGCTCCCCGCTGGTGGAAGTCCTCGACAGGATCAGGATATGGCGCATCAGATTCCCACATATCCTGAGTGTGGTCATCACCCTACTTTTGATCCTCACCATCGTCTTCAGTCTGATCGGATTCTTTGTTCCGCTGGTGATCAGAGAAGCAAACCTGATTTCGAACATCGATACCGGGAAGCTGATCGACCATTACCAGGATGATTATTACAACCTGATCTGGACCCTCAGAAAGTACGGAATCATGGCCGGCAGCGAAAGCTTTGAGAACCTTTTCAAGGAAAAGCTGCTTGATCTGTTCGATTTCGGACTCGTGTCGGACCTTCTCTCCTCTCTCATCCTTTTTACCGGCAACTTCTTCTTTTACTTTGTATCCATTCTTTTTCTCTCGTTCTTCTTTCTTCAGGATGTAAAGATGATGCCCCGGCTTATCCTGATGCTCGTTCCAAACAGGTACTCCGAACCAGCCCGGAACGTGATGAAGAAGAGTCAAACCCTGCTGGCAAGATACTTCATCGGACTTTTCATCCAGGTGCTGGTGAACATCACTGCTTATGCCGTTGCCCTGAGCATCGCCGGAGTCAAAGGCGCCCTGGTGATTGCGTTCTTCGCCGGGATCGTGATCATTATCCCTTATCTGGGTGGGATCATGTCGATGCTGATGGGCATCATCCTCGGGGTGACTGGAGTGATCAGCGAGGGTCACTTTGATCTGATCCTGCCAATGGCCATAAAAATCATCATCGCAATGGCCGTCGTGCAAACCATCGACAATAATATCCTGCAGCCCTACATACAGGGAAAGAGCGTCAGGGCTCATCCTGCCGAGATCTTTGTTGTGGTACTTGCCTCGGCGATCCTCGGAGGCATTCCCGGTATGATCGTTGCGGTGCCTGCCTATGGATTCATCAAGATCATAGCCACTGAATTCCTCAGCCAGTTCCAGCTTATCCGGCATATAAACGAATCCAATACAACATAACATGGGAAATATCAGAAACATCATTGCGGCATCCGTGGCCGGTCTTGCAGCGGGACTGGTTATTGGCCTGCTGATAGCGCCTGAAAAGGGATCGAAGACCCGGAAAAGGATCCGCCGGGCCATCGATGATATCGGTCAAAACCTCAGCGACGAATATTCGGGACTGAAAGAAAAGATATCTGATGCGTTCAGCAGTGAATCAACTGAGAATGAAATGGAGGAGACACCGGATACACCGGATTCAAAAAAAACTGTCACCTAATTTAACACCATGGAAACGCCCAGATTTTCGGAGAGTGTAAATACCCTTTCCGGTCATGTCAGAGAATATATCGACATGCGAACTGATCTGATCAGGCTGATGCTGGTCGAAAAACTATCGCGCCTCACGAGTCTCATGCTGCTGTTCATCATGCTTTTCGTGCTGGGAATGTTTGCCGGAGTTTTCGTAGCGCTTGCCTTTGTGCTCTGGTACGGGGAAAACATCGGATCAATGTGGATCGGCGCCCTGGTCGTGGTAGGACTTGTCATCCTGAAGGCCATACTGATCTTTGCCTTCCGTAAGCGATTCCTGCTCAATCCCATCATCCGTCAATTATCAGCAATCATCATGGAGGACGCGGGCTATGAACAACCGGAATAAGATCAGGAACCTCGCCGGCCTGAGGGAGGAACAGAACCGCATGAAGCGGGTGATCAGGCAACAGGAGGAAAAGATCCACGACGATTACCGGCAGATGGTCGACTCCATTACACCCGCCCGGATCATCGCCAGCATCACCGGAAAACTGATTACCAGCGCCCCGGCTTTATTTACAGCCTACTCAGTGTTCAGGGGGATGTTCAGGAAGAAGAAAGTTGGGAGGTAGGGAGGTAAAGAAGTATAAGGGTATGAGAGTATGAGGATTTGAGAGTGTGAGGGTATGAGGGTATGGGAGAGATGAAGTTAGTGAATTTTATATTTCTTGTGGTGTCGTATCTGGTTTCAAGGGTTACCAGAAGGCCGGTGATGTGGGGAAAGCCGGCTGCAGCCTCCTTTGAGCCGACCAACCGGTGCAACCTCCGCTGCCCTGAGTGCCCCACCGGGCAGCACGGGCTTACCCGCCCGCCGGGAAGCGCCGATATCTCCATCTTCAGGTCATTCATCGACCAGGCCAGTCCCGCACTTTCATATCTGACCCTCTATTTCCAGGGAGAACCTTACCTGAACCGGGATCTCTTCGATATGACAAGCTATGCCCGAAACCGCGGCATCTTTGTCACCACCTCCACCAACGGCCATTTCCTGGATCCGGAAAATGCTGAAAAGACTGTACTCAGCGGGCTGAACAGGTTGATCATCTCTGTCGACGGCACTACCCAGGAGAGCTATGAGCAGTACCGGATCGGAGGCGTTCTCGAAACCGTAATTAAAGGGATCAGAAACCTTGCTGAGGCACGGAAACGGCTGCAGAGAAAAAATCCCCGCATCATCATCCAGTTCCTGGTACTAAGAAGCAACGAACACCAGATCAATGATATCCGTAAAAAGGTCAAAGAATGGGGAGGTGATAAACTTGAACTTAAAACCGCCCAGTTTTATGATTATGAGCAGGGAAATCCGCTGATGCCGAAGGGCAGGAGGTTTTCAAGGTATGCAGAGCGGGCAAGCGGGGGAGCGGGAAGAACATCTTCAAATCTTCAAATTTTCAAATTTACAAATCCCCTCCCCAACCACTGTTTCCGCATGTGGAGTTCCTGCGTTGTGACCTGGGACGGGAAGGTGGTTCCCTGCTGTTACGATAAAGATGCGGAGCATGTCCTGGGTGACCTTACCGTGACCCCATTCCGCGAAATATGGAAGAGCGGGGTGTACAATTCATTCCGTAAAAGAATCCTTGATAACAGGAAATCGATCGGAATCTGCACCAACTGCATGGAAGGTATGGGCTGGTCGCGGTTTTTTTAATGTGCTGATGTGTTAATTAAATCTGCAATCGAAAATGTTAATCGAAGCATGTGTCAATTCAGCCTTGTCGGCCCTGGAGGCTGAGAAGGGCGGCGCCGGCCGTGTAGAGCTGTGCGAAAACATGGCCGACGGGGGAACGACTCCCAGCGCGGGGACCATCAAAATAGCGAAAAAGCTGCTGACGATCCCCGTATTTGTAATGATCCGTCCCCGCGGGGCCGATTTTCTCTATTCGGAGGAGGAGTTTGAGATCATGAAGACCGATGTTTTGATGGCCAAAGAGCTGGGCGCCGACGGGGTTGTATTCGGAATTCTGAAACCCGACGGAACCATCGATGCCGAAAGGATGGGCGAGCTGGTACGGCTGGCCCGCCCAATGGGAATCACCTGCCACCGGGCCTTCGACATGACCCGCGATCCGTTTGAGGCGCTGGAAACCCTGATGAAACTCGGAGTCGACAGGGTACTGACTTCCGGACAGTGCGACAGCGCATTGATCGGCGCTCCATTTATCCGGAAATGGATCCAATGGGTGGAAGGAAAGATCATCATCATGCCCGGCCACGGCATCAAAACCCATAACCTGGAAGAGACGATCCGGTTCACGGGCGCCACGGAATTCCACCTTAACCTGACCCGGAAGGAGAGATCGAAAATGGAATATATCCGGGAGGAGGTGCGAATGGGAAACCCCGACCTTTCGGAGTTCGAGTGCACGATTGCCGACAGGGAGCGGTATCAGAAGGCGAAGGAGATTATACTGAAATCCCGGGAATAAGCAAAATGGTCTTCGAAGTATTATGGGCGCCTCTTCACCTCACTATCAATCATCGCAAATGAAATCCTCCGGAAAACGCATCCCTGCAGAAAAAAAGAGCTCTTCAAAAAAAAATTTGCCGGAATGGTATGATGTGGTGATCATCTTTCTCATCTCTTTCATCCTTTACGGAAACACGCTGACCCACCAGTATGCCCTCGACGATTATGCGATCATTGTCAACAACCATTTCACGGCAAAGGGGTTTGGAGGAATCGCCGATCACCTGACCTCCTCCTACTGGGAAGGGATCGGAAAGAATGTCAGAAGTTACCGTCCGCTCTCGCCGGTAACATTCGCTCTGGAGACAGGTATAGCCGGTATGAATCCTCATGTCGGTCACCTTGTAAACATATTGCTCACATTTTTAACAGGCATTGCACTGTTCCGTTTGCTGCGGCGGTTGTTCCGGCTGTCGGGTATGACCGTAACGGATATTGTTCCCTTGATGGGGACCCTGCTTTTTCTGGCCCATCCCCTTCATACCGAGGTAGTCGCCAACCTCAAGAGCCGCGACACAATCCTTGAGTTGCTTTTTCTTATCCTCGCCGCCAACCTCCTGATGTCCGACATAGAATCGGCCAGCCCGCGCAAGCGGTGGGTTTCCGCCCTTTGCTTCTTCTTCGCACTTCTGAGCAAAGAGAGCGCTATTTCGTTCCTGGTGATGGCAGGGGTGGTCCTCCTGCTGTTCGACCGTCGTCCTTTAATGAAGAAGTTGCTTACATGGATGGTCTTTCTTGTTCCAGTGGCAATTTTCCTGTTGCTGTTCTTCCGATACTCCGACTTCCAGGCATTCACCAGCCTGCACCTGCTCGACAACATGCTGATCGCCGACAAGCCCGCTTCGACCATCCAGGCCACAAAATTCCTGATCCTCTTTAAATACCTGATCCTTCTGCTCTATCCTCACCCTCTTCTGTACGATTACTCCTATCAGCAATTACCGTATACCGGATTCGATGATCCCAAAGTGATCCTGGCCCTGGTAATCTATGCAACCCTGACCATTTTTGCTATCTGGATTTTATGGAAACGGATCAGGGGAATGAAAACCGGTTCCCTGCAGATCCTTGGCGCATTTTCGATTGCGTGGTTCCTGATGGGTTTTTTCGCCTCCTCGAACCTGGTTTTGACCATCGGTTCAACCATGGCCGAAAGGTTTATGTATAGCCCTTCGCTCGGATTCATCATCATGCTGGTATTGATTCTTAACATAGCATTTCAGCCAAAACGAAACAATAACGGCAGTCACTCCGGGCCACCGGCAGCTTTTTACCTGGTCACCCTCCTTATCCTGCTGGTATACTCGGCTAAGACCATTCACCGCAACAGGGCATGGAAAGACAATCTGACACTGTATACCAATGATCTTCCATGGCAGGAGAACAATGTGAAGGCGCATGATTTCCTCGCCAACGAGTACACGGCCATGGCTGATACAACCAAGGATCCTCAGAGAAAGACAGAACTTTACCTCCAGGCTATCAAACTGAAAGAGAAGGCCCTTTCCATCTACCCTGCCCTACCCGAAATCGTTCAGAACCTGGGATTCCTGTATGGCAATGTCGGCGACTTTCCGAAAGCGGTTGCATATTACCGGCAGGCCATCGGCATGAATCCCGGCGATATTACCAACTATATACAGCTCGGCAAAGCGCTGGGCATGACCGAACAGCGCCGTGATGCGATCGGGGTCCTGCTGGAGGCTGAAAAGATTGACCCTGACAACGCCGAAATCCAAACCTTACTGGGGATCATGTATGCCCGTGAAAACGATTTCACCCGCGCCCTCCCCCATTTTGACAAAGCTTGTCGTTTAAATCCCGAAGATGCACAATGCCGGGAACTCCTGGAAATCACCCGGCAACAGGCAGAGAAGTCACTTCAATAACCGTCCTTGTTCTTGTCGGTCTGCTCAAGAAGGATCTTATAGGCATTCTTCGCCCCCTTTTCCATCGTCTTCGCGGCATCCTGCGCAGCTGCATTGAATCCGGAAAGAAAGAATGAAACTGTTAGCGCTAAAATTACTGTTTGCATAGAATAAAACATTGTACAAGATCAATTCTTAATGCACCGGCAGGAAAAACCAGTCGTTTTACCGGAACTTTGACCCTGGTATACAGTTATATTATTGTGGTACAAATCGTAATAGAATGCATTTGTAGTGGATACCTGACTGGAAGACCAGAAAGTGCCGGTACCTGATATATAATAGTAAATCCCCGGGTCCAGCCGGATACCCCCTGGCAGGGCAGTAAACCCGCTGGTGTTGGTGGCTCCGGTATTGGGCGACTGCCAGTGAATTGTTCCCGTCTCTTTCATCTTTCCTCCCGCAACACTGAAACCGTCCAAATAACTTATCAGTAGATAATATTCATGCTCAGAAGGGACATGCCAGCCGTCGGGGCACAATCCCTGTGCCCCGGGAGAGGTTTCATATTGCATCAGTTCATCCCATTGGTATAGCCCGCCATATGTAAGGCAGTTTGATGCCTGATCGTTATAGCAATATTTCTCCATCTGAAAGTTATGTCCCTGATTCTGCGTTCCGGGGATTTGGGTACCGATGTTCAGGTTCCGGGCGAACCAGCATTGAGTATCAATTGCGATGGTAGGGTAATACTGTCCGTCGCGGGTATCCTCGAACAATTGACCACAGCGCCAGGCGTC
>CAYWHQ010000047.1:0-10958 GCA_964457665.1 uncultured Prolixibacteraceae bacterium
GGATAACATGATTGCACGGGGAATCACTTTCGACCTCCTGGGCATCTCGTACTATCCCCGCTGGCACGGCACCCTCGAAGACCTTCAGACCAACCTCACCGGCCTTGTCCGGAGATATCACCGTCCTGTGAATGTGGTAGAGTACTCCGACTTCAAAGTACCGGTCCACGAAATCGTCTTCACTCTCCCTGGCGGAATGGGTAAAGGGACCTGTATATGGGAGCCGCTGCACCGCTGGAGCGGCCTTTTCGACAAGGAATACCATACCACACCGATGTTCGGGATTTATGATTCGCTTGCAGCACGCTACCTGCGTTGATCCGGTGCTCACCTCCCGATAATACTGACCCTTTCTGCTTTTTTCAACAAACACCTGATGCAACCCTTTCCGCTTCAACGTAACCTCCTGGCGCTTTACCTGGTGAAAACTGCCAAGTGGATGAATCTGGTGATGCCGATCGTGGTGCTGTTCTACCAGTCGAACGGGATGACGATGCAGGAGATCTTCACCCTTCAGGCGGTCTATTCGGCTACACTCATGTTGCTGGAGATACCGACCGGTTACTTTGCCGACCATGCCGGCCGGAGGACCAGCATTCTGCTGGGATCCTTTTTCGGATTTGGCGGGTACCTGGTATACAGCCTCTCTTCGGGTTTCTGGGAGTTCATGGTGGCTGAGACGGTTCTGGGTGTGGGGATGAGCCTGGTGTCGGGCGCCGACTCTGCCCTGTTGTATGATTCCCTGCTGGCCTCGGGCAGGTCCGGCAGATATACACGCTATGAGGGCCGGATCACATCTTTCGGTAATTTTGCCGAGGCGCTGGCTGGGATCGCCGGAGGTCTCCTGGCAGTGGCTTCCCTCCGTACCCCATATTATTTCCAGGCCGGGGTGGCTTTTCTCGCAATACCTGCTGCCCTGATGCTCCGGGAGCCGCCTGTACACGGAAAGATCCGCAAACCACACCTGCGTGAGGTACTACGTGTGATGACCCTGGTTCTGGGGCGCGACAGAAAGTTGTTCTGGAACACGCTCTTTTCCGCCGTTACAGGTGTTTCAACACTTACCATGGCCTGGTTCGCCCAGCCCTGGTTGATCCGGGCAGAGATGCCCGTCTCTGCTTTCGGGATCACGTGGGCCATCCTGAATCTCAGTGTCGGCATCGCCGCCATGTTTGCCTGGAAGGTTGAAGAACGGCTGAGACCCCGTGGAACCGTCATCCTCTTTACATCAATGCTGCTGTCGGCCTGGTTCCTGCTGGCTTTAACCGGCCATCTTGCCGGACTCGCCATCCTGCTCCTCTTCTACCTTGGCCGGGGTCTTGCCACTCCCACCCTGCGCAATTTTATCAACTGCATCGCCCCCTCCGAAACACGTGCCACGATTCTCTCTGTCAGGAACTTCATCATCCGCGGACTCTTTGCACTTCTTGGTCCGCTCTTCGGTCTTCTCACCGACCGTTACGGGCTCTCCATGGCGCTGTTCGCCGCTGGAAGCTTGTTCAGTGTTATGAGCGGAGTCACCCTGTTTTTCTTTTTGAAATACAGGACATATGAGAAGTAGCAAAGAGTCGATCCGCATAAGATTTCAAGTTTTTTGGTTTTTTTAGGCTCTTTTAAAAAAATTCTTGCTTTATGCACCAATGTGCATTATATTTGCAAAAAAATTGTGTATGCCACGCCCTCGGAACGAACGGATTGTGTATGAACCGCCTCTCTTTACCGAGTTCAAGCCGGTAGGAATATTTGGCAGGGATATGGAGCGGATCTCTCTGTCGCTCGATGAATACGAAGCCTTCCGGCTGGCTGATCTGCTGGGTTTGTCTCATGAAGAGGCTTCGGAAGAGATGGAGATTTCACGGTCGACCTTTACCCGGATGATTGAGGATGCCCGAAAAAAGATCGCCAGGATGATCGTGGAGGGAAAGCGGCTGGTCATCGACGGGGGAAGTGTGCATTTTCGCCGGAATATCATCCGGTGCATGGCTTGTGGGCATATGTTCAAAATTGAAATGCAGGCAGAACTGTCCGGGTGCCCCCAATGCCATTCCACGGATCTGATCAGTCTGGCAGGGGGTTTCGGACACGGTCATTGTTGCCGGCAACACCGGAGCAACCATAAAAAACCATAAAAAGGAGGTAGTTATGCCAGGAGGTGACAGAAAAGGACCTTTGGGAGAAGGTCGCATGACAGGCAGAAAAATGGGATGGTGTGTGGGAAACGACACGCCCGGTTTTACCAGCACACCCGGCCGAAATATCCGTGGCGGAGGTTTTTGCCGAGGGCGTGGATCCGGCCGTGGAGGGTTAAGAAAAACTCCATATCTTTGCATGCAAACATGCAACCTATGAACTACGCCCATACCCCTGTACCCATTCTCCTGCTCCTCCTCCTGCTCCCCGCACTCTCCCTTACTGCCCAGGATCCCTCCCAGTGGCGCGGCCCGGATCGCGACGGGATCTACCCCGGAAATGGATTGCTGAAGAAATGGCCCGACGGAGGTCCCAGTCTGCTCTGGCATTACGAAGGACTGGGTGACGGTCACGCTTCAGCCACTGTCATTGGCGACAGGCTATTTACAGCTGGAATGACAGGCACCGAGGGTTTTATCTATTGCCTTAGTCTGGAAGGAAAACTCATCTGGAAGGTGAAGTATGGAGACGAGTGGAACGAGAGCTGGCCCGGAACCCGCAGCACACCGCAGTATATGGACGGGAAGCTTTATTTCATGAGCGGTTTCGGAATGCTGACCTGTTTCGACAGCCGGAATGGAGCTGCCCTGTGGCGGTCGGACCTGCAGAAGGAATATGGCCTGCGTAACATCAAGTGGGGAGTGACAGAAAATTTTGTCATAGAGGGGAATAAGCTCTTTGTGACCGTAGGAGGTCCAGTCCACAATGTCATTGCCCTCGACCGCAACAACGGGAACTTGATCTGGAGTTGCCGCGGCAACGGTGAGGAGAGCGCATACTGTTCCCCTGCCGTGTTCCGGATGGCAGGACGGTCGCTGCTGGTGACGCAAACCGGATCATCGATACTCGGGATCGACGCCGGCAACGGGAAGTTACTCTGGACACATCCCCAGACCAACCGGTACTCCGTGCATGCCAATACCCCCTATCTCCGTGATGGCCATCTTTATATTGTTTCCGGGTATGGAACGGGAGGTGTACAACTGAAACTCTCGGCCGACGGAAGCGTCAAACAGGAGGTATGGAGGAATACCTCCCTAGACCACCGCATGGGAGGTTTCGTGGTTCTGGGTGACAGGATCTACGGTTCCGACGACGCCAACAAAGCATGGTATTGCGTCGACTGGAAAACCGGCGAGAACATCTATTCCTCCAAACCCCTTTCCAGGGGGGTGGTCATTTCGGCCGATGGCATGCTATACTGTTATGGCGACTCCGGAGAGATGGCCCTGGTGGAGCCGGGGAAGGAAGGGTTCCTGAAAACCGGCACATTCAAAGTTCCATACGGACAGCAGCAGCACTGGGCCCATCCGGTGATCCACAACGGCCGGATGTACCTGCGGCATGGGACCTCCCTTATGGTTTACGACCTCAAGATCCATTGATTTCTTTCTGTATGATGAATCCGATCAGAGTTTTCCTGCTGGCCGTATCCATTCTTGTTCCGGCCATGCATTACGCACAGATTGTTGCACAGTGGCGCGGCCCGGAGCGGAGCGGCATATACCCGGATACTGCACTGCAGCGTGTCTGGCCGGCAGATGGGCCGGCCCTGCGCTGGATCGCGGAGGGGATCGGGAAAGGTTATTCCTCTGCGGTTTCGGATGGCCGGATGATATTTGTAACCGGAATGAAGGATTCGACCGACTACCTTTCGGCCCTCACCATGGAGGGGAAGCTGGTCTGGCAGATCCCTTTCGGCCGGTCGTGGCACGCCTCTTTCCCCGACACGAGAACTACCCCTACGGTGGTTGGCGACCTGATCTACGTGGTGAGTGGCGCCGGAGAGGTGGCCTGCATCAATGCCGGGAATGGGTCCGTCAAATGGCGTTTTAACGGGGTGGAAAAGTTCGGGGCGGCCTATGGTGACTGGGGCGTTTGCGAATCCCCGCTGGTTGCCGGAAACAGTGTGATTTACACCCCGGCGGGAAATATTACCACCATGGTGGCCCTCGACCGGCTTACCGGAAACACGATCTGGCAGTCGGAATGCCTGAACGACACCTCCGCCTACGTCTCTCCGCGCCTGATCAGTTACGCGGGCAAAGAGATCATCGTGACCATTACCGCTACCTGGTTTCTTGGGGTGGATGCCTCCAACGGAAGGATACTCTGGAAATTCGATTATGCCGGACTGCTAAATGAGGAGAGCCTCAAGGTGTGGCCCGGAGCTCCGCGTACCAATACCAATACCCCTCTTTACCACGACGGACATCTTTACATTACCGGGGGATACAATCACGTGGGGGCGATGTTCAGGCTGGACGAAGAGGGCACCGGGGTGACACTGGTATGGACCGATACCACCCTCGACTGCCATCACGGAGGAGTGGTCAGGGTGGGAGATCACATATACGGATCAAACTGGATCAACAATGCCAGAGGGAACTGGTGCTGCATCGACTGGAAGAGCGGAGCCAAGCTTTATGAAACAACATGGAATACCAAGGGCTCCATCATCAGTGCCAATGGGATGCTCTACTGTTTTGAGGAGAAGCAGGGAAACCTGGCCCTTGTCCGCGCCACACCGGAGAAATTCGACCTGGTCAGCTCCTTTCGGATGACCGCCGGCAAGGGGCCATACTGGGCACACCCGGTCATCCATGAAGGGATCCTCTACCTGCGGCACGGGGATGTACTTGCCGCGTATGATCTTCGCCGCTGAACCTCTTTATTTCTTTCATCAGGAAATAGGTCGGTTACAGCGAAAAAGAAGACCGGCATTGCTCATTAAATCTTACTTTTATACCATGATTTAACAGATATTCGTATGCCCCTGCCATTCCTGATTTTCCTCCTTTTCTGTGTCGCAACTTCACTGCGTTCGCAAACCATTTACCAGTTTCGCGGGCCGAACCATTCGGGCGTCTATCCCAATGAGACAATCCTTCCGGAATGGCCACCCGAGGGTCTAAAACTCCTTTGGATGGCCGACAGCCTGGGCGACGGTTACGGATCGCCGCAGGTGACGGCCAACAGGATCTATATCTCGGGGGAGATCGATAGCGTGGGCTACCTTTACTGCCTGAACCTCAACGGCGAACTCATCTGGAAGACCTCTGCGGGCTGGGAGTGGGGAGGAGAGTTCCCGGGTCCCCGTTCCACGCCTACCGTGGTGGGCGATCTGGTTTATACCCTCACGGGGCTGGGAGAGCTGATCTGTCTGAATGCTGCCACCGGCGCCAAAATCTGGTCGGTTAACCTCGAAAAGGACCTGCATGGCAGGAACATACGGTTTGGATACACCGAATCGCCTGCCATTCACGGAGATCTTCTGTTCTGTTCCCCGGGTGGACCCGATACAAATATTGTGGCGCTGAACCGGTTCACGGGCAGCATGGTTTGGAAATCATCTGCTGCCGGCGACTCCACGGCCTACTGTACCCCGGCCATTGTCAGCCTTGCCGGAAGAAAGTTGCTGGTAACCCTCACCATGCACCATCTGGTTGGGCTGGATATCAAAGATGGCCGTTTGCTCTGGGCCATGAAATATGACCGTCCCAACGATATTCATTGCAACACTCCCCTGTATGAGAATGGCTTCCTTTATGTCAACAACCGGGGAGGGAACGGTTTTCAGAAACTGGCCATCACCCACGGAGGCGATAGCATCCGGGAGGTCTGGCGCATCTTTCGCGGAGCCAACGTGCAGAGCGGTTTTGTAAAACTCGGCCTCCATCTTTACGGATCAAGGTACTCCCCGAAAAGGTTTGAAGCAGTGGATGCGCTCACCGGAGAGATTACCGATTCGCTGAAGTTCAACGTCGGGGCTACCATCTCAGCGGGAGGTATGATCATCAACTACAATGAAAAAGGGGAGGTCGGACTGATTCGTCCCGACAACGGTAAGGTGCATCTGGTGAGCCGTTTCACGGTCACCGCCGGGACGAAGGAGCATTTCGCCCATCCGGTGGTTGCCGGCGGCATCCTGTATATCAGAAGAGGCAATGTTTTACTTGCTTACCAGGTTAAATAACCGGTTCAAACACCGGCAGGAAATGTATCGAAGACTATGAACCGTAAGTTGATCGGCCATACCGCCCTCCCGCTGCTGATCCTGGCCCTGGCCGGGGTGATCGGTTTCTGGCTGTTTCACAATCCGGTACAAAGTTTTACCCTTTCGGTTCCCGGGATGGACAAACGGGGGGAAACCGATCTGGTTAACAGCGAAGTGGTAACTGTCGGAGAGCATTTCAGGTTGATTTCCACTATGGTTGAAGAGTCCGGCACACGCTGGCCGGGGTTCCGGGGGCCGGAACGCGACAACATCAGCCGCGAACAAATACCCCTGATCGACCGTTTTGACGAACAGGGGGCAAAGATCCTCTGGAAGGTTGATCTGGGAGAAGGGCATGCCGCCCCCGCGGTTTATGATGGCAGGGTTTACCTGCTCGACTATGATGAAAAGGAGAAGGCCGATATGCTTCGCTGCTTCAGTCTGGCAACCGGTCAGGAACTCTGGAGACGATGGTACAGGGTGCATCTGAAGCGCAATCATGGCTTATCCAGAACCGTACCGGCGGTGAACGGTCAGGTAGTTGTGACCATCGGTCCGCGGTGCCATGTGATGTGTGTTGACCGGATCACCGGCGACCTGAAGTGGAGCCTGGATCTGGTGAAGGAATACGGCACGGAGGTGCCCTTCTGGTACACCGGGCAATGCCCCCTGATCGACGGGGAGGCGGTAATTCTGGCGCCCGGCGGGAAATCGCTGATGATCGCCCTGGATATCAGCACCGGGAAGCTGTTATGGGAATGTCCGAACCCGAAAGGATGGAAGATGTCGCACTCATCCATCATGACCATGACGCTGAACGGGAAAAAGAGTTATATCTATGCTGCCGTGGGAGGGATCTGCGGTGTCTCCTCCGGACCAGGGGATGCGGGGCGCCTGCTCTGGACCTCCTCCGATTTTGCCCCTTCGGTGGTGGCCCCTTCACCGGTGGTTTTACCGGGCGGAAGGATCTTCATGACGGCCGGTTATGGCGCCGGTTCTGTCATCATCCAGGTGGACGAGAAGGCCGGGACATGGACCGCCAGGATCATCGACCAGTATAAGCCTCAGGAAGGGCTTGCTTCAGAACAACAGACCCCCGTGCTGGCCGACGGACATCTCTTTGCTATTCTTCCCAAGGACGCCGGAGGCGCCAGGAATCAATTTGTATGCTGCAGTGCAGCCGATGGACGGAAACTGACCATGACCAGTGGGAAAGAGACCCGCTTTGGGCTCGGACCTTACCTTCTGGCCGACGGAAAGTTCTTTATCCTGAATGACGACGGGGAATTGACCATCGCCAGGGCCTCCCGCAATGCATTTCGCCTGCTCAGCCGAACCCGTGTGGTGGAGGGGCAGGATGCCTGGGGACCGATGGTTGTCACCGGCGGATACCTGCTGATGCGCGACACCCGGCAGCTTTTTTGCATCGACATCAGAGAGAAAGGAGAAAAATTGTGAAACGGAGGATTATGATCGGAGCGGGCTTGTTCCTGCTAGCCATGGCGGTGGTTTACCTTGTGTCGGATCTCTTTTTCAGCAGTCCGGAACCATCCGTTAATCCATGGGAACTGGATACCTCGGCGCTGAAGGCAGGCGATACGGTGCCCTCTTCGCATAGGGAGATGTTGAATTTTAAGCCTGCAATGACGATGATAACAGCCCTGGCAGTCGATTCTCTCGACCGGATACTGGTTGGCGGAAGCGGGGGCATTGAGGTGTTTGGCGCCGGAGGAAATCCGGTATTCAGAGTGGCGACAGGCGATACCGTCCTGTGCATCACGATCCACAGGAATGGTAACATGATCCTGGGCTTTCATGACCACCTTCAGATCAGAAGCGCCAGGGGAGACCTGATCCGCAACCTGCCGCTTCCCGATCAGCGTTGTGTTGTTACTTCCCTGGCATCCTCCGGCGAATTCATTTTTGCAGCCGACGCGGGAAACAGGATCGTCTACAGGATGGACATGGATGGCCGGCTCCTCAACCGGATAGGCTCCCGCGACCCGGCGCTGGGGATTCCGGGGTTTATTGTTCCGAGCAACTATTTCGATCTGCTCGCCAGGAAGGATGGAACGGTGTGGGTGGTCAATCCTGGCCGGCACGCCCTTGAACATTATCAGCCTGATGGCACGCTGATCGGACGGTGGGAGAAGAAAGACGAAGGACCGGATGGTTTCTTCGGCTGCTGTAACCCCGGACATATTGCAATGTTGCACGACGGGAGCCTGGTGACAGCCGAGAAAGGGATCGTCAGGATCAAACGCTATACGCTTCAGGGGGAGATGATCAGCCTGGTAGCAGGGCCCTCCTCCTTTGATGAGAATACCCGCGGTATGGACCTTGCCGTTGACAGTCACGACAGGATCGTGGTGCTCGATCCCGCAAGGAGACAGGTAAGAGTCTTTGTTATCAGTGAATGATTATGGAACAGAAAGATAAAAGAAACAGGATTGACCGTCGCACCTTTATCATCAATGGGGTGCGGTGGACGATAGTACTGGGATTGGGAGGAGTGGCAACCCTGCTGGCTCGCCGCAGCACCTCAGGTGAAATGGTCTGGCAACTCGATCCGGCAAAATGCATCCAGTGCGGGCGTTGTGCCACCAATTGCGTGAAAAATCCCTCGGCCGTCAGGGCCATGCATGTGTTCAACATGTGTGGGTATTGCGACCTGTGCGGCGGATATTTTAAACCCGACACCAAACAACTCACCACGGCTGCCGAAAACCTGCTTTGCCCGACCAACGCCATCCGCAGAAAATACGTCGAGGAGCCTTTCTTTGAATATACCATTGAGGAGGCGCTGTGCATCGGCTGTGCAAAGTGTGTCAAAGGTTGCGGAGCCTTCGGCAACGGATCGCTGCAATTGCAGGTGCAGCAGCACCTCTGCGACAACTGTAACGAATGTGCCATCGCCCGCGACTGTCCTGCGGATGCCTTTACCCGTGTTCCCGCCGCTCATCCATACCTGCTGAAAGGATTCGAAAAGTAGCCTATGAAACCAGGAAAGAAAGCCGTCCTGATCCTATCCCTTCTCCTGCTGGCCTGGATAAGCGCCATGTCCATTCAGCGCTTCCCGAAACCCGAGTTTGAAACCGGGTATATCCAGCCCGATACCCTGCTGCCCGATCCCCGCGCCGCCTTCCTGTCATACCTCGATGTGGCAGTCCTGCTGGGCACCCTTTCGCTGGTCACCTGGCTGGTGCTGAAGAAACGGTCCCGCCGCGGGGTGTTCTGGACCTCCATCTTCTCCATGGTATATTTCGGATTTTACCGCGAAGGATGTGTGTGTTCCATCGGTGCAATCCAGAATGTGACACTGGCCCTTTTTGATCACACCTACCTGCTTCCGGTCACGGTCATAATCTTTTTTTTCCTGCCGCTGCTCTTTACCCTCTTTTTCGGCCGTACCTTCTGCGCCGGGGTCTGCCCCTTCGGCGCCATCCAGGACCTGGTGGCGCTGCGGCCCGTACCGCTGGGAACCAGGTTGAATGCGGTACTGGGCATCATTCCCTACCTTTATCTCGGATTTGCCGTTCTGTATGCCGCAACGGGAACCGATTTCATCATCTGCCGGTACGATCCTTTTGTCGGATTCTTCAGGATGAACGCCTCTTTCGGGATGATTCTCTTTGCAGGGATCCTGCTGTTGTCGGGTGTTTTCATTGCCAGGCCCTATTGCCGGTTTCTCTGTCCGTACGGAGTATTACTCAACTGGATGAGCCACCTGTCCCGGCGCCATCTTACCATCACGCCGGCCGCCTGCATTCAGTGCCGGCTTTGCGAAAACTCCTGCCCCTACGATGCCATCCGGATCCCGGTCACCGAAAAGCACCCGGAGGCGCGATCCAAAGTGATCCGCCGCGTGATCCTGGTGGCCGTGCTAATTCCGCTGCTGATGCTTACAGGCGGCTTAGCGGGTTCACAACTCCATGAAACCTTTGCCCGGGTGAACAGCAAGGTCAGGCTGGCCGGAACGATGCTGCAGCCACCCGCAGCAGGATCATTGGCAGAGACTTTTGAGGTTACCGCCTTCCGTTCGTCCGGAACCCCTGTTCAGGAACTCTTTACAGATGCCGGAAATATCCTTCGCAGTTTCTATACCGGAGGATGGATCCTGGGCGCCTTCATCGGACTGATCATTGGTCTGATGATCATGAACCGGATGATTATTCCCGGGCATCCAGATTATATCCCCGACCGCGGGCGCTGCCTGAGCTGCGCCAGGTGTGTCGATTACTGTCCTGTGAAAAGATGAAAGATATCAGGCTACTTAACCGGATCGCCCTTGTGGCGGGAATTGCAGCGGTACTGATCGCCCTGCTGCTGATACTGAATTACCTGCAGGTGAAACGGGCCGACCCGCTGAACACACCGGCATTGAAGACCCTGACGGAGAAGCTGAAGCAGGATCCCGCGAACGAACAGTTGCGGGAGAGCATCCGCGAGCTGGACCTGCTGGCCCGGAGGGCGTTCTTCACTTCGCAGTGGCAGGTCAGAACGGGAGGTCTGATTCTCCTGCTGTGCCTCGTGATCGTACTGGGGAGCCTCCAGGCTGCGGAGGGGATCAGGAAAAAGAACCCTTTGCCTGATACACCTGAGAAATCGGGTTTCTTCCAGCGTCAGCTGTTGAGCCGGAGTTGGGTACTCTATTCGGCGCTCTTCCTCGCCGCCATGTCGCTGCTGGTCATCCTGCTGACCCGGAGGAGTATGGAACAGGAGCTGCTGACCCGGTTGACAACAGGTGATTCCACTGCCGTTAACGCCCTGC
>CAYWHQ010000048.1:0-8271 GCA_964457665.1 uncultured Prolixibacteraceae bacterium
ACAGCAAGATCCTTAGATCCGAAAGGATTCTGTCGGGCGTGATGGTACTGATGTTTTTCGACAGTAAAACCTTTCCTGAGGTATCATGGATGAAAAGATGACAATTTCGCTCTTTTTTGGCCATCACCTCGTCGGATACCGATATGAATCCCCCGGATCCGGCAAGCAGATCCATATCCAGAAGGGCTGTCTCCGCTCCTTCTCCGGCAGGAAAGGTGCGCAGACTTTCATTCCGGAAATTAAAAACGGCAAATTCAGCAGTTGCGTGGGGATAATTCAAAGCTGCAACGGCAAATCCTTCGCCCGTGCGGATCTTTACAGGATCCGGCGACCCTTTCAATCTGAAAGCATTCAGGAGAATGACACGCTGATGAAGCGTTATGCGCAATAGTGAAACCTTCCCTTTCTGATCCTTCTCTTTACCTTCATAGAGGAAAAATAAAAGCAGGGTATCGCCATCGAAATCCCACAACCTGAAGTCCTGGCCCTGCTCCAGAGGGACAGCGCTGGTCCACAGCTTTTGAAAGGTCGTATCGTACAGGGTAAAATACCATTTTTCCTGTTGCTCCTCAGTGACCTCCACGCTCCGGTAAAAAAGCAGCATCCCCTGTTTCCCGACGGGAATGATGCGATAGGTTTCCTGATCGGAACGTGCCGGTATCTCCAGTCTCATCAGCGACGGCTCTTCCGTCATATCCTGTGGCTGAACTGAGGAAATGAAGAAAAATGATACCAGCAGTAGAAACAGTGCTTTCATCAGGGCAAAGGTAAAAAAAGAAAAGGTTGCCCCCGGCCGGGACAACCTTTTCTTCTGACCATTCAGCAAATCAGAATAATACGACCTTCCCTGCCGGAATATCCTGTGTTCCGGAGTGGATAATCCTGATAAAATAGACGCCCTTAGGAAGTTTTTCCAGATTCATCTCTGTTTCAGGAGTACCGGTGGTGATACGGTACACTTCCTGACCGGCAGACGACAACACTACAATATCGTACATTCCATTCAGTGATGTTTTGAGCGTGCACTTTCCCCTGGTTGGATTCGGTATCAGCGAAAAACCGGATGGTTTTAGGGAAGGTTTCACAGCGGTGGGAAAATCGCCGGTTATCACCACATCATCTACCTCCCAGGTGGCGGATTCGGTACTGGTGGAGGTATATCTGAAGGCCACATAGACACTGTTTCCCTGAACCGACGAAAGATTCACCGTTCCGGAAGGAGTCCATACCCAGTTCCCTGCAGAAAGGGAAGCCTGCAGGAGTATCCAGTCAAAGTTCCCGGGGTCGCCCTGGCCGTCGTATTCGTTTGAGATCATCACTTCGAGCGCCGGACCCGCGTATTTGGTGGCGCTCATAAAGGTAAGATTCTCATTAACAAAGGTATCGAAATTCATGGCTGGTGAAATGAGCCAGTCCTCATTCTGATTCGAGGCGCTGTTGGCATATCCGCTCATCTTGGCACAACCCGTGCCATTCACGCCATGGATCGAATCGATCACCCATACCTGTTCACCGGTGACATTGAACGTGGTCCAGTCACTGAATGAGTAGTCATCGAAATTAACACTATTGATCACCACGGTGTTGGGGGTGGTGGCATTGGCTGAAGGCGGTGTGCCGTCGGTCTTGTAATTGATATCGGCCCCGGTATTGGTATAGGGGAAGATCTTGAAATAATAGGGGGTATTGCTGTTCAGGTTTGAGAAAGTGCAGCTGCCTGCTCCCTGAAGAATATTGAGCGCCCCGGCGCCATCTGCGAGGTTAGGATCATCGGGTATAGGCACTCCATCCACCGGAAGGGTGATGTTATTCTGGGTGCTTCCTTTGATCAGATAGGCAGTGGGAGGCTGTGTTCCCGCGGCATCCGTCCAGGTAAGCGTCACTGAATAACTGCCAGGATTGGCTGCAAAGGCCGTGGGATAGTTGGATGGTTCGGGGAGGATCGTACCGGCGTGTGCGGTCCAGGTGATGTTGTCGATACACACCTGTCCGCTACTGGTATTCTTTTGCTTGAAGTTCAGGGTGAAATCACCGGAGATGTTGACAAGGATATCGCCGGAGTTTTTTACAACACCCTGCTCCCCCGAGGTTGTAACCGTGTGTATCAGCAATCCGTTGACAAAAATGTCAAGGTTCACATCGGAGGAAAATACCTGCTTGTATTGAAAGCTCAGGATCCCGCAACCGTTGTGCAGCGTTCCTGAAATCACCTCGGCAGTCGGTGTACGGTTCTTGCCAAGGGTTGGCGACGGTGCAATGATCACCGAATCGCCGCGGCACTGCTTGTAGGTCCATGTGGATCCGTCCTGCCCGGGGAAGGTTCCGTCCTTATAGGAACTGCCGGTCTCCGGGTAGTTGTCGAAATTCTCAGTTCCCTGTCCGGTCACGGCAATGACCAGGGTTACAATGAGAAGTGTGAAGAGTAACTTTTTCATGGTCGGGTTGTTGATTATTTACATACAATTCTTTGCAAATATACATTACCATTCAACAGGTTGGTAATACGCACAAGGTAAATACCTGGTGTAAAACCGGAAATATCGAAAGTGACAGTCTCTTCAATACCCTTTCTTTCCGAAATCAGTTTCCCTTCAGGAGATAGGAGCTGTGTATGATATTTTCCTGCTTTTGGCAAGATCACGGTAAAATCGCCATAGGTGGGATTGGGATAGATGGTGACGGTATTGGCTTTGGCAACCGGAAGGATGAAGGTAGATCCGACTTCAATATAACCCTCTTTCACCAGGATGTGGCTCCCCGAGACGTTGGAAACAGTGAGCGACACATCATACACCCCCAGTTCATTGTAAAGGACCGGAGGAGGTGTCTGTCCGGAGTGAGCGGGTGGCATTCCGCCGTCAAAAGACCAATCCCACGTTTGCACGGGACCTGTCGATTCATCCGTGAAGATCACCGATTCGCCCTTGAGTATTATGGTATCGCTGGCTGAGAACGCCGCGAGAGGCAAATCGGTACAACCGGCCATCGGTGTTGCCCAGATCGTATCGCCTGCGGTATTGATGGCAGCAAACTCTATCGCAGCACGCCAGTTCTCACCCAATGCATTGTCGGCATCGGGATTACATAATTCAAGGGAGGGACCAAAACCATCCGCGAGCGAATCCCACGGTGCCACGTCATCATAATATACCGAATCCACAACCATCCCATACCGGTCTTTAAGCAACAACAGCTCCCCGTTATTGCTCAGCGCCCCGCTGGTCCATTGAAGAGGTACCATATCGAAAGTCCGGTAAAATGCATCCGCATTGACTGCCACAATCACATAGGAATAAGGTTCGAGCTGATACGACGGAAAGGTAAAAACTATGCCTGCATCAAAATAAAATCCCTCCAGGTTGATGGCCACCGAATCATTGTTGTATAATTCAATATATTCGATCGAGTCGGTTCCCGACTCAGGAGGATTGTACATGATCTCGGTCATTACGATCCTGGCATTCAACGGGGGATTCACTGTAATATACCCGGCCTTGCAGATGGTATGGTTACCGTAGGCATTGGTGGTGGTCAGGCAGGTATTGTACACGCCGGGGTAGTTGTAGACAATGTTGACAGGGTTCTGCACATTTGAGGCATAGGGGATTCCGCCTACGAAAGACCAGTTCCACTGGGTAGGACAGTAGATCGTACTGTCGAAATAGTTTACAGACTCCCCGACAAGAATATTGGTTTGGCTGGCGTAAAAATTGGTAACGGGCGGATAGGGTTCGCATAAGGTGGTGAACACCGAGTCGGCGCCGTAACTGGTTCCGGTGTTGTTGGTGGCATATGCCCTTACATGATATGTAGTCTGTGGAAGCAGTCCGGTCAGGTTGCTGGTAAAGGGACCGGTGGTTCCGGGTTCAACTGTTTTTGGTCCGCTGATGGTCGGATTTGGGGAGGTGGAATAGCAGATTCCCCTGGCGCTGATCGGGGATCCTCCTCCGGAAGTGACATTCCCGGAGGCAATGGCGCTGGTGTGGGTGATACCTGTGGTGTTACCGGTGATGACAGCCGGGGCGGTCAGTGAACTGGTTGTAAAATTCACCTCATTTCCGTATCCGGTCACCACCGTACTGGTAGCATATGCCCTGACATAATAGGTAGTTCCCGGCGTAAGTCCTGTCATATTACTGGTAAACGGCCCCAGGGTTCCAGGTTCCAACGTGAAACTGTTGGCGAGGGTAGGTCCTGGTGTGGTACTGTAACAAACCCCCCGGGCAATGACCGGAAATCCTCCGTCGGCCAGAACATCGCCGCCGCCTGTCGCGGTGGTATAGGAGATATTGGTGACAGGTGCCGTAGTAACAGTGGGAGGTGTGTAGGAAGAGGTTGCCTGGCTGTTGGGATTACCGGTGGCGGTTACCGTAAGGTACTTCGTTCCGCTGCCTGTTCCGTTATACTCATAAACCCTGTACCAGTAGGTAGTGTTTCCTGTCAGACCGTCGATGTTGACGGAACTACCGTTTCCATTATAAACAACCTGCTCACCGGAGCCTGCATAAGTCGGATTGGCCGTTGGATCCGTTCCATCAGCCGGATTGGTAAAGGCGTTTACCGTGTTGATCTTCACGATACGTCTTGCGCCGTCCCCGTTTGTCCAGGCCGTTGTCATTGAGATAGCCGTAATGCTGCTAAAAGTTATATCGGATGCCTGAATGGTCGGCGGATTGGAAACACCCGTAGGGGTAACCACGGCCCACGTACTGCCTATCCTGATTTCATCGATTTCAAGTTTCGGTGTGGTGGCATTGTTCCGGAGACAGATGGAAGCAAAGGTATTGAAGGTATTCGTTCCACTGTTGTTCATCACAAATCCCGACGGTTCAGCTCCTCCGAGGCTGACCGGATTAACCCAGAGCCATGCTGTGGTTGGGGCGGTACTTCTGTCGTATTTGACCACAACCAGATAGGTTGTGCCAAACGACAGATCCTGCGGAAATTCGGTAAAGGAGGTGGATCCGCCGGCCGTATTGAGGATCATATAACGGTAGTTTGCTCCGGCATTGACCGCCTTTGCGCCTAACCGGGCCCCGAAGATACTGACAGAATTGCCGGCAGTGGCTCCGAAATGCATGAAGTAATCCCCGGTAGTAGTTAATCCTGCATTATCCATCACCTTCAGCAGCACCGAAAAATACTGAACATTTCCTGTAGCTGTGATGGCCCTGTTGATATCGCGGGAGGTCTGGTTGCCGTTACCGAACATACTGACTTTTGATCCGGATGGAGTTGCAAGTCCGGGATATGAAAGGTTTCCGCTGACGACATCGATGGTAGTTGTCTGACCGGCTGTTACGCTGTGCGTGGTCCAGTTGTTGGAGCTGGAACCCGAATTGCCGTTACCGCCGATATAGGGTGGGGTCGTGTAATCGAAATCCTCGTAAAGCACAAGCTGGCCGCGTGTGGTTTGAATACTTATCATCACAACCATCAGTATGGACAGCAAATGAAAAGGGGAAAAATGTTTCATATCATTAATGGATTGGTTTACGTTTTAGGTAATACAAAAATGGTGATTTTTTTTCAAAATCAGGGCAGGAGGACAATAAAAAAGAGGGCTGCATAAAATCGCATGCAGCCCTCTTTTTCGGGAACATCATACACCTATTTATCCTTTACTTCTTCAAAATCCACATCCGTTACTTCATCATTCCCTGCTTTCCCTGATCCCTGCTGTCCCCCGGGACCCGGTTCAGGGCCTGGTTGCTGGCCGGCCTGGCCTGCATTGCGGTACATCTCTTCGCTGGCCGACTGCCATATGGCATTCAAACTGGCCATGGCTCTGTCGATGCCGGGAAGGTCGCGGTTCTTATGGGCGGTCTTCAGCTCATTAAGCGCTCCTTCAATAGCACTCTTCTTGTCGGCCGGTACTTTATCGCCAAACTCCTTCAGCTGTTTCTCTGTCTGAAAGATCATACTGTCGGCCTGGTTGATCTTGTCGGCCTCCTCCTTCATCTGCTTGTCGGTATCGGCATTACGCTGCGCCTCCTCTTTCATTCTGCGGATTTCATCATCAGCAAGCCCCGAAGAAGCTTCGATCCGGATTTGCTGTGACTTGCCGGTCGCTTTGTCCTTGGCAGTCACGTGAAGGATTCCGTTGGCATCAATGTCGAAGGTTACTTCGATCTGCGGGATCCCCCTGGGAGCCGGCGGAATCCCATCAAGATGGAACCGGCCGATACTTTTATTCTGGTTGGCCATCGGGCGTTCTCCCTGCAACACATGGATCTCTACCGAGGTCTGGCTGTCGGCAGCCGTCGAGAATACCTCTGATTTCCGTGTCGGAATGGTGGTATTGGATTCGATCAGGCGTGTCATAACACCCCCGAGGGTCTCGATACCCAGCGACAGCGGGGTGACGTCGAGCAGCAGTACATCCTTTACCTCACCGGTCAGCACTCCACCCTGGATAGCGGCACCGACGGCAACCACCTCATCAGGGTTGACACCTTTCGACGGCTCCTTGCCGAAGAAATCCTTGACAATCTTCTGAATGGCGGGAATCCGGGTGGAGCCTCCCACCAGAATAACCTCGTCAATCTCGGAAGCGCTGAGTCCGGCATCCTTGAGCGCCTGCTGGCAGGGAGGAATGGTTGACTGCATCAGCTTGTCGGTCAGCTGTTCAAACTTCGCCCTCGTCATCTTCTTGACCAGATGTTTCGGAACACCGTCCACCGGCATGATATAGGGCAGGTTGATCTCGGTTTCCACCGAGCTGCTGAGTTCGATCTTTGCTTTTTCAGCAGCCTCCTTCAGCCGCTGAAGCGCCATCGGATCCTTACGCAGGTCAATGCCTTCCTCCGACTTGAACTCCGATGCCAGCCAGTCGATCAGAACCTGGTCGAAATCGTCGCCCCCAAGGTGTGTATTTCCGTTGGTGGATTTAACTTCGAAAACACCGTCGCCCAACTCAAGAATGGAGATATCAAATGTTCCGCCACCGAGGTCATACACGGCCACTTTAATGTCCTTGTGCTTTTTATCAAGACCGTAGGCCAGCGCGGCAGCGGTCGGTTCATTGATAATCCTTTTGACATTAAGCCCGGCGATCTCCCCGGCTTCCTTGGTAGCCTGACGCTGAGAGTCACTGAAATAGGCAGGTACCGTAATGACGGCATCCTTTACCTCCTGGCCCAGAAAATCTTCCGCCGTTTTCTTCATCTTCTGAAGAACCATGGCCGAGATCTCCTGCGGTGTATACAGTTTACCGTTGATGTTTACCCTTGGTGTGTTGTTATCCCCTCTGTCGACCTTGTAAGGTACACGATTAATCTCCGTCTGAACCTGTTCATAGGTCTCACCCATAAACCTCTTGATGGAATAAACAGTATTTCTTGGATTGGTAATCGACTGCCTTTTGGCAGGGTCGCCAACTTTCCGTTCTCCGTTTTCGGTAAAGGCTACGATGGACGGGGTAGTCCTTCTTCCTTCACTGTTGGCGATGACAACAGGTTCACTTCCTTCCATCACCGCGACACAAGAGTTGGTAGTTCCAAGATCAATGCCAATAATTTTTCCCATGTTATTTGTCTCCTTTCATTGTAGTTTTTGGAAAAGTAAAAAACTTTCGTCAATGATTGTGCCAGATGTCAAATCATGTCAGCAAAGTGACAAAACGACAGAAAAGTTAACTGACTTCAGAAACCCAGGTCTTTGGTTTTGGGATTGATCCTGAGTTGCTCGATGGTGTTGATCGATGGTTCCAATGAATCCCTGACATTCAGTGTACGGCTCGAAAAGAGACCGATCCCGTTAACGATGTTCGAAAAGGGAGGTCTTTCCTGGATAATGGAACTGGAGGGTTCGGTAACCTCCATATATGTATCGAGATCTTCGGCCCCAACTGTAAATATGTAGGTGAAAAACCGGGCAGCCCGGTTCAGGGAGGTATTGACAGGAATACTGCTTCCGACAAAAGAGTAGAAAGATTCTCCGCCGATAAAGTAGGAGTAGGGGGGAGGGTTGGGTGAATAATCGATCTTGACATTATTGAATACAACCCAGTCGATGTATCGTTCCCATGACTGGGTTGGATCGCTCTTCAGCGATTCCACATAATGAAACCGGATGGTAAGCTGGTAACGCTTGCCGCCTTTTGCTGGAATCCATTTCACCTCAGCATTCTGATCCGGGATGAATGTGATCTTCTGGGGCGGAGCCTGAGGCTTTTCGATCGTAAAGGAATTCACCAGCCCTGTCGTGGAAGTGATCTCTTTCTTCGTTTCCGGATTGACGATTTTCAGTTTGTATGAGATCGGAAGAGCG
>CAYWHQ010000048.1:8281-10913 GCA_964457665.1 uncultured Prolixibacteraceae bacterium
ATAGGCCTGGTTAAGCGTAGCCAGCGTAAAATAGACCAGCTGGTCGGGATAATAGAAAATACCGCTGTCCTTATTGATGATCATGGTCGTATCGCAGGGGAGAGTCCGTTTAAGGTTTGATTCTTCATACTCTTCCAGATTTACCTGAAGTTTTGAGGCATAATTACTGGAATCCGCAATTCTGGCAAACTGCATGGCGTCTCCCGGGCCCAGGAAGGCTTTGGTAACCTTGATGTAATGAATGCTGTCGGTCTGATCCAGCAGGCCATACACGACGGTGACATCCTGCCAGTCGGCATTGACATTAAGTTCCTTGTTGCATGAATGCAACAGCACAAAGGCGAGCAAAAGGGCAGAGAAAAGAGATAGGAAACGCATATGCATAAACTGAAGGCGCAAATTTATATAAAATTACTGTACTTTTGTTGGAAAATTAAATATTCATGTCCACCTCATATTCTTTCCGAAATGTGCAGAAGGTAACAACCCACATTCTGCAGGAGATGAAAATCAAGGGGGAGAAAATCGCCATGCTGACGGCATACGATTACTCCTTTGCAAGGATCCTGGAAAGTACGGGTATTGATGTCATACTGGTAGGAGACTCTGCCTCGAATGTAATGGCTGGGCACACGAGTACCCTTCCGATCACGCTGAACGAGATGATTTATCATGCTTCTTCCGTGGTAAGGGCTGTCAGGCGGGCGCTGGTCGTGGTGGACATGCCCTTCGGAACCTACCAGGGAAACTCCAAGGAGGCGCTCAGTTCAGCCATCAGGATCATGAAGGAGAGCGGAGCCGATGCCGTCAAGATGGAAGGAGGGAAGGAGATCCTTGAGTCGGTCGACCGGATCCTTTCAGCCGGGATCCCGGTAATGGGCCATCTTGGATTGACGCCGCAGTCGATCCATAAATTCGGCACCTATGTAGTACGCGCCACCACCGAGGAGGAGGCCCAGAAACTGAAATCGGATGCCCAGCTGCTGGAAAAGGCAGGCTGTTTTGCCATCGTGCTGGAAAAGATCCCGGCAGTACTTGGCGAGGAGGTAACACGCAGTCTGCGTATTCCCATGATCGGCATCGGTGCAGGACGGAATGTGGACGGACAGGTTTTGGTTTTGCACGACATGCTGGGTATCACCATGGACTTCTCCCCCAGGTTCCTGCGCCGGTACCATAACCTCTCGGAAGAGATCAAAGGGGCAGTCAATACCTATATTTCCGACGTCAAGACCAGGCAGTTTCCTACAGAAAAGGACCAATACTGATTGCTGTGATTCCATCCCATGCAGTACGATACCATTGTAACAAGAATCCTTAACGAAGACAACCATCTGATTGTATTCAACAAGCAATCATCCGAAATCACCCAGGGTGACAAGACCGGTGATACTCCGCTTACCGATCTGATCAGCGGGTATATCCGCAACAAATACAATAAACCTGGCAATGCCTTCATCGGGCTGGTACACAGACTCGACCGCCCCGTGAGCGGCGCCGTACTCTTCGCCCGCACCTCCAAGTCCCTTACAAGGCTAACCGGAATGTTGAAAAATGGCGGTATCCGAAAAACCTACTGGGCGATCGTAAAAAATCCTCCTCCCGACCAGCATGGACATCTTGTTTCGTATCTCACCAGGAATGAGAAACAGAATAAAACATATGTTCATTCCCAACGCACGGGAGATGCCAAAAAAGCTGAACTGATCTATACCGTAAAAGGGGAGAGTGAAAGGTATTGGTTACTGGAAATCAATCTGTTAACCGGAAGACATCATCAGATCCGGGCACAGCTTTCCTCCATCGGATGTCCGGTCAGAGGCGACCTGAAATACGGCTATCCCCGAAGCAATCCGGGAGGATCTATCCATCTTCACTCCAGGAACGTATGTTTCATACATCCCGTCAAAAATGAACTTATAAACGTTACTGCACCTCTACCTGAGGATCCGGTTTGGAAACTCTTCTCCGGCCTATGAGATCTGAGTCCGTTTCTAATGATACCACATGGTACCGGCCCTCTACCGTATCACTCCAGAAGAAGGAGATCCCCTCCCCCTTCACGGGCCATGCGTTAAAACCCGTCAATGAACTTCCGGCTCCCCGAAATTTACTGCTTCCGGAATGGATCCCCGCGGTAATACTTCTTTCAGTAATTCTGGTGATATGGACGAGGGCATCCTGGCCGAAAAGAATCATGCAGATCTTTCTGGCCACCCTTTCCCGAAGAAATTTGAATATTCTCATGAAAGAGGGCGAAATCATGAAAGAACAGGCATCCTATATCCTGGGCTTTCTTTATCTGCTCACTTTCTCCCTGATGATCTTCGCAGGATTTCAGATTTGGTTCCCGGACCACACAGAATTTTATAGTTCTTTCCGGTTATATGTGCTCACCGGGCTTATCCTGCTCCTTTTCTGGATGGTAAAGATTATCCTTATCCGGATCCTTGAGAATGTTTTCTCCACCCGGTATACTACCCGCGAATACCTTGCAAACCTATTAGTTTTCAATATTGTAACCGGAGTATTAATTCTTCCTGTCCTGATCCTCTACTTCTTTTTACCATCCAGTTATATGTTATATGCAGGGTGGGGTGCTGCTGCTCTGCTCTTCACCTGGAGGTTTGTG
>CAYWHQ010000049.1:0-10850 GCA_964457665.1 uncultured Prolixibacteraceae bacterium
GAGGGGGAGGAGGATCGGGCACTGTTTCCGGCGTGTGCTTGCATGCCGTTGCCAGAATGACCAGCGCAACAAAAAAACAGAGGAATGGGGTTTTTACCATGGCGGAAGATTGAATGCTTACGAATGAATGTATACTTTTGCGTCGCAAAGATACAACGAATAAATAAATATCTGCATATGACCGGTATATTTAGTTTTGTTTCTGCGGAGCTTGACCTGGTTGCACGGGACCAGGATTTCGTGATCTGCCAGGGACGGGATCCTTTAACGACGCCAGGTGGACACGAATTTGCCCATCCCCGTGAGCGGTTTCTGAAATTTCTCCTTACGGATATGGTCAGCGGAAGATACAAAGAGCCATGCAGTGCGGTGAATCTTTTTATCTTTCAGAAGGATGTGATCGAAGCTGATATTGATGGAGATACCGGTGCGCCGGATACTCTTCTGCAGGAGGATCTCTTTCTCGCGGTCAAGACCAGGCGGAATCCGGCGCACCGGGCGTCGGGGTTGACTCCCTCCGATCCGGAAAATATGGATCAATCCCGGACGAACTTCCGGCTCTGGATCTTTTCGTCAGTGCTGAACAGGATACAGGAGTTTGTCTCGGATCATCTTCACGGTCAAGAAATAGAGGAGAGCGGACCCCATCCTTTTGAACAACTGATCCGAAAAGTTTACCAGACATCCGATCCGCCCCGGAAAGCAGTCGTATCCATGCTCGCCGCCCGGCACAGGTCGGGGCTCGTTTTACCGATGTTATTGGTTTACGGCCGCATTACGCCCTCGGAATACGGGCTGGCGCTTGAGACTATCTCCCCGGTGCAGGCTGACCGGACCGTGACGGATGCCGTATCGGGTAAGGATTATATCATGATCGGAGAGAGCCAGCCGGGAATGGTGAGGCTCAGACAAATGATCCGGTCGGGAGAGAGTGATTCGCTCGAATTCAAATCGACCCTGCGGTGGGACCTTAAAGCCGGAAAGACCAACCAGGCCGTGGAACGGGCAAGCCTGAAAACGATCTCAGCCTTTCTGAATTCCCGGGGAGGAACGCTGCTGATCGGCGTCCGCGACGACGGATCTGTCGAAGGCATCGGCAGCGACAGGTTTCCCAATGAGGATAAATTCCTTTTACATCTCTGGACATTGATCAGAACGTCGTTCGGGCGGGATGTGAGCCCATACATACAGACCATGTTGGAGGAGGTGGATCGTCAGACCGTATGTGCGGTAAGCTGCCGGCCCTCAGGCCGTCCGGTGTTCCTCCGGCAGCCGGGTTTCAGCGAGGAATTTTATATCCGGCTGGGACCGGCAAGTGTAGCGCTCGATGTGAGTGAGGCACTGAAATATATTCACGAACGGTTTCCGGAATTCCGGGTGTGAGCAGCCGTAACCCGACAGGGGCAGGCTATCTTCCGAAGGGATGAGGGGAGAAAAAACCTCCGCTGCGGAAGGGATCGCTGCCGAATGGATCAGGGGCAAAGGGATTCGCTCCCTGCGAATACCTGAATCCGGCGCCGATGGTTAAGGTCCGGCCGATCCTGTAATCCATGTAAACATCCATTCCATGCCCGCTCCGGGATGGGTATCCCTGAAGGCTGCTTCCCGGAAGAGGTTCGCTGAGCAACGGGATCTGCTTCCAGAGGCTCCCGGTGATCCTCCATCCGGGTGCAGGGGTGTAGGTGCCCCCTCCGTAGATGAAAAGGTCGGTCATGTTGCCGGACCATCCTTTGAGATAGCCCTCATGCAGGAAATATGGCTTGGCTCCGAACAGGGTGGTGTTGATGACCGAAACCCCGCCAAAGAGCGACAGGTTTTTTCCGACCTTGTATCGGACACTGGGGCTAACCCATGTGATCAGACCGGAACCAAAGCCCGAGGTCGTATAAAAGGAGGTGCCAATATTCCATCTCAGTGAATCAGTGATTTTTATCTGACCAAAGGATGCCGCTGAGAGCATGATCAGTGAAGCAAGGATGACCAAACGGAAGAATCTCATTGTTGCACTAAACTGTAAAAAACATGGTTCTCTGTAAAATGAATTCGGATCAAATGTAATAACAAAAAACGAACCAGAATATTTTCGGCAGCTTCCCTTTTTATTCCTGCCAACCTCGAAAACCTCGAAAGGGTAATGGTGTTTTGTGTTTCGAGATACTTCAGCAGAATGCGCTCCGGCTCCCCAAACCTCACATGGACCCCTTTGCCGCTTTTCTCCAACTTCCAGACTTTCAGCAATGTTCTGTTTGCCATGAAGTTCTGGTCCCCGACCCTGACGTAGGCTCTCCAGGAGCCCATGGGATCCTTTGCCATGTATGGTTTCTCCGGTCCGGCCGGCACCGAAACCTCCAGTACATTCTTTTTCCCGACCCGCCATTCCCTTACCTTGAATGGAACCTCAGGCCGGCAGTAAATCCTGGCGGCAGACTCCATCATGAAGATCTCTTCATCACTTCTGATCCCGCATATGTTGCCGTTGTCCTTCACGCCTAACAACAGCCGGCCACCGTCGGTATTGGCAAAAGCAGTGAGGGAACGGGCGATCCGCGCAGCATCGGATACTTCAGCCTTAAAGTCCTGTTGCTGATGCTCCCCCTCGCTGATCAGTTTCAGAAGGTAAGATGACATCCTTATATGAAGACCATATTATCGCGGGCAGTGATCTTCTCACAGTAGTGACAACGCAGTTTCAGCTCCTCCTTGTTGATTACCGTAAAGCGGCTGGTCATCTCCTCGTGGTTGGTGATGCAGTTTGGATTGAAACACTTGACGATCTTTTCAACCCGGTCGGGGATCTGAACCTGCTTCTTCTCTGCCACTTTAAAGTTTTTGATGACGATAAGCGTGGCCGAAGGGGCGACAAGGGCGATCTTATTGATCTCGTCGCTCCTGAAAAACTTGTTGCTCACCTTGATGATCCCTTTCTTACCCATCTTGCGGCTGTCGAGATAGGTACCAATGAGCAGCTGCTCCCCGTATTCGCTCAGGTTAAGGATCCGGATCACCTGGTAAACATTTCCGGTAGGGATATGGTCGATGACGGTTCCGTTCTCGATGGCCGAAACCTTCAGTTCTTTTCTGAGATCTTCTTTTTCCATGTTCGGTTGATTTATTCTACCACTCCAAGGATGGCGGCCAGCAGGGCCTGTCTGACAAAAACGCCGTTCAGCGCCTGGATAAAATAATAGGCTTTGGGATTATCGTCCACGTCGATGGTTATCTCGTTGACCCTGGGCAGCGGATGGAGGATCCGCAGGTTTTCCTTGCCTCCCGAAAGCATACTGTTCCTCAGAATGTAGGAGTTGCGCACTTTCTCAAACTCAATGGGGTCGGAAAATCTCTCCTTCTGGATGCGTGTCATGTACAGGATATCCACTTTCGGGATGACGTCGGTCAGTTCAGTATATTGAAAGTAGGCCAGGTTTCGTTCCTTGATATGAAGTTTAACGGAGCTGGGAAGTTTAAGTTCGGTGGGCGACACAAGGTGAAATGTGGTGTTGTAATGGCAAAGCGCCATCACAAGGGAGTGCACGGTACGACCGTATTTCAGGTCGCCTACAAATGCCACGTGAAGGTTGTCGAGGGTTCCCTGGGTTTTTCTGATGGAGTACATATCGAGCAGGGTCTGGGTGGGATGTTGGTTGGCGCCGTCACCTGCATTGATCACCGGAATTCCGGAGACCTCGCTGGCAAACCTGGCGCTGCCTTCCCTGGGATGCCGCATCACGATGAGGTCGGAATAATTGCTCACCGTAAGGATGGTGTCACGCAGTGATTCGCCTTTCTGTACGCTCGAGCTACCCGGCTCGGAGAACCCTATGACCCTTGCTCCCAGTCGGGTGGCAGCGCTCTCAAAACTGAGCCGGGTTCGGGTGCTGGGTTCAAAGAACAGGGTGGCAATAACATAATCTTCAAGGATCCTCTGACGCGGCCGGCGTTCGAATGCCTCTGCCAGGTCGAGCAGCCGGATGTGTTCTTCCCTGGAGAAATCATTGATGGAAACCAGACTTTTATTCTTCATCGCTTTAGTTTTTCATTTCAAATCTAAAAAAAATCCCGGTTTGTGACCGGGATTTTCGAAATTTATTTGGTTTTGATCTTGAATTTTTTGATAAAACCTGTCAGGATCTCCTGCAGGTCGGGGCTGCCGATTTCCTGAAGATCGTAATAGACCCGTGTATTGGGTTTCTTAATATTGACGACCCGGTTGAGGTCGATGGGGGTGGCAATCACCACGGCATCGCATTTGGTTTTGTTGATGGTGGCCTCCAGGTCTTTCACCTGCTGATCGCCATATCCCATGGCGGGCAGCAGCGTTCCGATATTGGGATAGATCCGGAAGGTTTCTGCCAGGCGTCCGACCACCCAGGGACGGGGATCAACGAGTTCGCTGGCTCCATATTTGCGGGCGGCAACGATCCCTGCTCCAATCTTCATCTCTCCATGGGTGAGGGTGGGGCCGTCTTCGATGACCAGTACCCTTTTCCCACGGATCTTCGAGGCATCGTCGACGCGGATCGGAGAAGCGGCATCCACCACCACGGCTCCCGGGTTGGCTTTGCGGATATTGTCCCTTACGATATCAATGTTTTCTGGATAGGCTGAGTCAATCTTGTTGAGCACGACAACGTCGGCAATCCGGAGGTTCACCTCGCCGGGGAAGTAATTGAGCTCTGCTCCCGGACGGTGCGGATCGGCTACGGTAACCATCAGGTCGGGCTTGTAGAAGGGGAAATCATTGTTTCCGCCGTCCCAAAGGATCACATCACATCCTTTAGGATCTTTCTCGGCAGCACGGAGGATCGCCTCATAGTCGACCCCGGCATAGATCACGTTGCCGCGTACCACATGCGGTTCATACTCTTCCATCTCCTCGATGGTGCATTTATGCCTGGCCAGATCCTCGATGGAAGCGAATCGCTGCACCTTTTGCTTGACAAGGTCGCCGTAAGGCATCGGATGACGCACGGCTACCACCTTCAGCCCTTTGGCCATGAGAATTTCGATGATACGGCGGGAAGTCTGGCTTTTTCCGCATCCGGTACGGGTAGCGCCAACCGCGATGACAGGTTTGGTGCTCCTGAGCATCGTATCGGAAGGGCCCAGCAGAATGAAATTGGCGCCGGCAGCATGCACGATAGCGCTCATGTTCATCACTTTCTGATAGGTCACATCACTGTATGCAAAATTGCAGATGTCAACCTTGAACTTCCTGATGAGCTCAGGAAGCTCCTCTTCGGCAAAAATGGGTATGCCTTTGGGATACAGTTTTCCTGCCAGCGCTGCAGGGTATTTTCGACCTTCGATGTCCGGAATCTGTGCTGCCGTGAAAGCGACTACATTAAAATTTGCATTGTCGCGGTAGTAGGTGTTGAAATTATGAAAATCACGACCGGCAGCACCAATGATGATAACATTTTTTTTCATGCTAACCTTGCTTTTGGTGTTTGAAATTATTTTGCAAACCTACTTATATTTTGGATATTACACAAATACATGGAAATTTTGATTTACGATTTGCCTTATTTTTGCCGGCTGAAAAGTATCGTATGATTGAATCATTGCTGCAGGAAAAAATTTCAGTTGCAATCCGGGATCTTTACGGGATTCTGGTTGCCCCTGACTCGGTTACCCTTGAAAAAACCAGAAAGGATTTTGAGGGGGATTACACGCTGGTGGTTTTCCCGTATCTGAAGGTCTCCCGTAAAACGCCGGAAGCCACGGCCGCTGAAATCGGCGACTGTCTGATGCAGGAGGCCGGCCTCCTGGATGGGTTCGGGGTGATAAAGGGTTTCTTAAACCTTCGCATCAAAGATGAATTCTGGATTTCGTTCCTACTGAAGGAATACCCGAACCGGAGCTTTGGCCTGTCGGAACCGGCCGGCGACCCGCCTGTGGTGGTCGAATTCTCTTCCCCCAACACCAATAAGCCGCTTCATCTTGGCCATATCAGGAACAATTTGCTTGGTGATTCGGTTTCTGCCATCCTTCATGCCAATGGCCGGAAAGTTATCCGTGTGAACCTTGTCAACGACCGGGGGATCCACATCTGTAAATCGATGCTGGCCTACGCTTTGTGGGGTAATGGGGAGACCCCGCAATCCTCCGGGCTGAAAGGCGACCACCTGGCGGGGAAATACTACGTGATGTTTGATCAGCATTATCGTTCGGAACTGAAGCAGATGACTGCCGTGGGAATGAGCGAGGAACAGGCCGTCAGCGCCTCTCCGCTGATGAATCAGGCACGGGAGATGCTCCGGAAGTGGGAAGAGGGCGATCCGGTTACCGTGGCGCTCTGGAGGAAAATGAACAGCTGGGTTTACGAAGGTTTTGATGAGACCTATCATCAACTTGGCATTCGTTTCGATAAGACCTATTATGAAAGTGATACCTATCTGGCTGGCAAGCAGATCGTCATGGAGGGATTATCGGCGCATCGGCTGATCCGGAAAGAGGATGGCAGCATATGGGCCGACCTGAAAGAGGATGGATTGGATGAAAAACTGTTGCTGCGGCCCGACGGAACCTCTGTTTATATGACACAGGACCTCGGAACTGCCTGCCAGCGCTTTGAAGAGTTCCGGCCCGGCAGGATGATCTATGTGGTGGGCAATGAGCAGAACTACCATTTCGAAGTATTGAAAAAGATACTGCTCCGGCTCGGGTATGGTTTTGCCTCGTCGCTTTTTCACCTCTCCTACGGAATGGTCGAGCTACCTTCGGGAAAGATGAAATCGAGAGAGGGTACCGTGGTCGACGCCGACGATCTGATCAGCGAAATGACCGCAACGGCCGAAAAGATGACCCGCGAACTGGGAAAAGCCCATGAAGCCCGAGATCTCTTTTATATGATTGGTATGGGGGCACTCAAGTATTTTATCCTGAAGGTTGACCCGAAAAAGAATATGCTCTTTGATCCCTCCGAGTCGATTGATTTCAACGGAAATACAGGTCCCTTTATCCAGTACACCCATGCCCGGATAGCCTCCCTGATCAGGAAGGCCGGTGAACATTGTTGCGGTGACAACATTCCGGCAACTGACCTTCAGGCTGTTACTCTTCTGCCCGTCGAAAGGAACATCCTGAAGCAATTATACCGTTTTCCTTCCGTAATAGGCGAAGCAGGGGAGATGCTGAGCCCTGCCCTGCTTGCAAACTATCTTTATGAATTGACCAGAGAATACAATCAGTTTTACCAGGAGGTTCCCATCCTGAAAGGGGAGTCCTGCCCCCTGGTGAGCATGAGGCTCAGGCTGTCGGAGCTCTGCCGGCATGTGATCCGGACGGGAATGGAGTTACTGGGTATCCCTGTTCCTGACCGGATGTAAAAAAAAAGGGCGGCCTTTTGAGCCGCCCTCTTTTTCAGGAAATGTTTTTATTTCTTGATGAATTTGATGTTCGAGACACCTGCTTCGGTCGTGGTCTGTACCATGTACACACCTGCATTGAAGTTGCTGATGTTGATTTTGGAAGCAGCTCCCGTGTAAACAACCTTACCGCTGAAATCGGTGATCTTCACGGAGGAGATGGTGCCATTGGTCTTGATGTTAAGGAAATCCTGGACCGGGTTCGGATAAACCAGCACGCTCACCTTGCTGTTCTCATCGATTCCGACACCTACCACATCGAGTGTAACGGGTACATCGAGCATCGGGGTTTCGGGGTCGTTGCTGGAGAAGAGGATGGTAGCGGCATACTGGCCAATGTCGAGCATGGTGGCGTCATAGTTGACGTCGACCATTTCGGATCCGGCAGGAGCGATGACGCCCGATGCAGGGGCAATGGAGAGCCACTGCTCGATGGGATCGCCTTCGAGGTTGGCGCGGATATTCCAGTTGTAGTCGAGGTTCGGTGCAAGATGCGACCAGCCTACACCCGTGCTGAGGAAGTCGCCGTTCGGGTCGGCAGGGCCTTCATCCACGCCGGGGATGTAAATACCTGCATCAATCTGGGTGAAGGTATATCCAACCCAGAGATCCTCTCCGGTTACCATTACCGGGGTGTTGAGGGTGATGGTTTCCCATCCGCCAACCGAAGGAGTGAAATCCTGCGAATAGAGCAGCGGACCAGGTTCATAGGCAGTTCCGCCTCCGTAAATCTTAACATTCATCAGGTTGGAACCGCCGGAATTCTGGTCGTTGATATAGACATCCACTGAAACAATCTCCATACCGGCATAAGGCAGCGTCATGCTCATGAGGAAGCGGGCGGCAACGGTAACCGTTACCGGCGGTGAATTCCATCCGATCGCGGAGAAGGGATCGCCGTCATAATGGAGCACTGCACTGGCGTCGGTCTGGTTCGGTGTGCCGGAATTGGGCGTGGGATCGGCCGATGCCTTGGTAAGCATAACCTTTACCGGATGGCTGGCAGTGGTGTTTGCAGGAGCGGATTTTACGGCATCAATGTCGTAAATGATGTTGGCATCCCAGGTAAGATCGCTCAGACCAATGTTTTCAACGGTCAGCATATCTTCACCGGTAGTGCCTGCCACAAGCCATTTATCGAGATGATCCGGGGTGACTGAGATTGCCGGGTCGTTACCGCCCTGGGTCTGGGCATAATAGACATCGTCGAAGAAGTACTGGGGAGCTTCACCCGAACCCTGTACTTCGCCGGCGAAGAAGTCCACACCGCCAAGCTGAAGCGTACCGCTGGTGGACCCACCCTGATAGCTGAAAGGCCACTCATGGAGAAGATTACCGTTAATGTATAGCTTGATGTTGTCGGCATCGAGGTCGATCTCGTGGTGGACAAGGAACCAGGTGGCTTTCGGGTAGTTGCCGTTAACCGTCTGACCTCCTACCTGGAGTTCGATGGTGCCGTTGGTGCGGAAATAACATTCAAAAGCCCACTCGATACCGGGTGACTCGAAATGCTGGATGTTGTAGTATCCGCACTTGTTGTTTTCAATGTACATGTACCAGTCGAGAACATAAGCGCCTGATACCTTGTCGCCCAGCTTCAAAATAAGGTCAGTGGTGCCGCCTGTCTTGTCGACGGAAGCTGATTTGGTGGGGCTGTGTGCAAAAGTGGTGACCACCTGGGCATCTTCGCCGCTGCCGGGAAGGTTCGACCAGGTTTCATACCATACCGGGTCTTCAACAGCCAGGAAGCTGTTCACCGGATAACTTTCCATGTCATCTTCAAAAAGGACGGTCTGTGAGAAAAGGCCGGTCCAGGCGAACATGGCAAGGATCAAGAAAGTAGCTTTTTTCATGTTTTTGGGTTTAGGTGAATAATTAATTTCTTGCACAAACCTACAAAAATTTTAATATGGTATGTATAAAAACCGGGGAAAAAATGTAATTTCTTACCTTTGCCGCCTGAATTAACTGATTTTTATGTTTGAAGGACTGAGTGATAAACTCGACAGGGCGTTTAAGGTACTGAAGGGTCATGGGCACATTACGGAGATCAATGTTGCTGAAACGCTGAAAGATGTAAGAAAGGCGCTGCTGGATGCCGATGTCAGCTTTAAAATCGCCAAACAGTTTACCGATGATGTAAAGTCCAGGGCCCTTGGACAGAATGTCCTCACGGCCGTGTCGCCGGGACAGCTCATGGTGAAGATCGTGCATGACGAACTGACCAGTCTGATGGGTGGTACGCAGCAGGAACTCAATCTGAAGGGTGATTGTCCCGTAATCCTCATCGCCGGACTGCAGGGCTCAGGAAAGACCACCTTTTCGGCTAAGCTGGCCAACCATCTCAAGACCAAACGGGGGAGGAGACCCCTGCTGGTGGCCGGTGATGTTTACCGGCCGGCAGCCATCGATCAGCTCAAGGTGCTCGGAGGCCAGATTGAGGTAGAGGTCTATACAGAGGAGGGCAACCGCGACCCGGTGAAGATTGCCAAAAATGCCGTCGGATATGCGCGCGAAAAAGGATTCAGTGTCCTGATCGTCGATACCGCGGGCCGCCTGGCCGTCGACGAGGAGATGATGCAGGAGATATCGGCCATCAAAAAGGCCCTGAACCCCCAGGAGACCCTCTTTGTGGTGGATTCGATGACGGGGCAGGATGCAGTGAATACAGCCAAGGCTTTCAACGACAGGCTCGATTTCGACGGCGTGGTCTTGACGAAACTCGACGGCGATACACGGGGCGGTGCGGCACTCAGCATTAAATCGGTGGTCAGTAAACCCATCAAGTTCGTTGGGATCGGCGAAAAGATCGATGCCATCGATGTGTTCTACCCCGAACGAATGGCCGACCGCATCCTGGGCATGGGTGATATCGTTTCGCTGGTCGAAAAGGCCCAGGAACAATTTGATGAGGAGGAGGCGAAAAAACTTCAGCGCAAAATCGCAAAAGACCAGTTCGACTTCAACGATTTCCTCTCCCAGATCAAACAGATCAAAAAGATGGGGAATGTCAAGGACCTGATGGGTATGATCCCCGGGGTCGGGAAAGCCATTCGCAACCTTGATATTGATGACAACGCCTTTAAAGGTATTGAGGCCATTATTTACTCCATGACCCCACTCGAGCGGTCACAACCCTCCGTCATCAACGGCAGCCGCCGGAAGCGCATTGCCGAAGGCTCCGGTACATCAATCCAGGAGGTAAACAGGTTGCTGAAACAGTTTGACGATACCCGGAGGATGATGAAAATGATGACTACGCAAAAGGGAAAAGGAATGGCCAATGCCATGAGGAATATGAGGGGAAGATGATGTGGTGAACGGGTGAACAGGTAGATTAATAAAGAGGTGCTTATGAAGATTCTTGATGGGAAAGTGGTTTCTGATAACATAAAAGCCGGAATTGCCGGTGAAGTGGCGTCGATGATCGACCGGGGCGAGAGGGTCCCTCATCTGGCGGCCATTTTAGTGGGTGAAGACCCG
>CAYWHQ010000050.1:0-10780 GCA_964457665.1 uncultured Prolixibacteraceae bacterium
AAGCCCCGGCACCGCATAGTTGGACTTTGGATGCTCCGGTTTTTCCTCGATGCCTGCCGTAGTTACAGAAATCCTGACCCAATACGGTAAACGATGAAGACCTGGCTCGCCGCATGCATCATCCTGCTTGCCTCGGCAGGATGCTCAAGGGTACAAAAAGAGTATTACCCTGAAGGTGAACTCAAATCAGAGATTTCCATGAGCAGCGGCAAACGAAATGGCATGGCACGCTTTTTTTATGAAAACGGATCCATCCAGATAGAGTGCTACTACCGCAATGACACCCTCGACAGCACCTTCACCCGATATTATGCCGGTGGTGTCAGGGAAATTTCACAGGAGTACCGGAATGGCATGCTTCACGGAAAAAACAGGTACTGGAACCCCACTGGTCAGCTGGTGATAGAGAGCAACTACCGGAACGGAATGCTGCACGGACCTTACATCGAATTCTATCCCAACCGGCATGTCAAATCCGAAGGGAGATATACCGACGGCATGGTTGATGGCCAATGGTTGTATTACAGCGAAGCCGGCAATATCATCGGGACTGGAAAATTCTCAAAAGGCAGCGGGGAACAGCGGTCATTTTACGAAGACGGAAGGTTGCAACGAATAACAAAATATAAGGGTAATATCAAGGATGGCCCGGAGGTCACCTACTCGCCGGATGGAACAGTCAGTGAACAGTTATATTACCATCAGGGTGAAATTCGCAGCGATACCATCCATTAATTTCGCATCCATTTTATTTTTTTCTTTTTTTTGGTTAATCATTCTAAACCAATTAATTTTGCAGCTGTTACTTAATTCACATTGTTTGCTGTTGAACAATAATTTCTGATCATAACCTTCAAAACTGTATCAAAATGAACATTGAAAAAATCATGAGTGACCTGGAGAAAAAAAATCCGGGCGAAGTGGAGTTCCTTCAAGCCGTCAGAGAAGTGCTGGAGTCCATCGAGGATGTCTACAATGAAAACCCCCAGTTTGAGTCGGCCAATATCATTGAAAGAATTGTTGAACCCGACAGGGTATTCACCTTTAAGGTACCCTGGGTGGATGATAACGGAAAAGTGCAGGTCAACCGCGGATATCGTGTCCAGTTCAACAATGCCATTGGCCCCTATAAAGGCGGCCTTCGTTTTCACCCGAGTGTAAACCTCAGCATCCTGAAATTCCTGGGCTTTGAACAGATCTTTAAAAACAGCCTGACAACACTGCCGATGGGCGGCGCCAAAGGAGGTTCTGATTTTGATCCCAAAGGCAAATCCAACGGTGAGATCATGCGGTTCTGCCAGTCCTTCATGATGGAATTATGGCACAACATCGGACCCGAAACCGATGTACCGGCAGGGGATATCGGAGTTGGTGGCCGTGAAATCGGTTTCCTTTACGGAATGTACAAGAAACTGGCCCGGGAAAACACGGGGGTTCTTACCGGTAAAGGATTGAACTGGGGAGGCAGCCTTATCAGACCTGAAGCAACAGGATTCGGTTCGGTCTATTTTGCCAAGGAAATGCTGGCAACCCGCAACGAAACCTTCAAGGATAAAATCGTTGCCATCTCCGGGTTCGGTAATGTTGCCTGGGGCGCAGCCCTCAAAGCCACCGAACTGGGCGCCAAGGTGGTGACCCTCTCCGGCCCCGATGGATACATCTATGATCCCGACGGCATCTCCGGCAATAAAATCACTTATATGCTCGAGCTCAGAGCTTCCAACCAGGACATTGTTAAACCATACTCCTATGAGTTCCCGAACGCCCAGTTCCATCAAGGCAAACGCCCCTGGGAAGTTAAATGCGATATCGCGCTTCCCTGCGCCACGCAAAATGAACTCGGAAAAGAGGATGCACAAAATCTGGTGAAAAACGGTGTCGTCTGTGTCGCCGAAGGAGCCAACATGCCCAGCACACCGGAAGCCATCGAGATCTTCCTCGAAAATAAGATCCTGTTCGCTCCGGGGAAAGCAGTCAATGCAGGCGGTGTGGCAACCTCCGGACTGGAGATGTCACAAAATGCCATGAAAATGTCCTGGCCTGTGAAAGAGGTCGACGAACGCCTCCACCATATCATGTGCAGCATTCATGCCCAGTGTGTGAAACACGGCAAGGATAAGGATGGTTATGTAAACTATGTCAAGGGAGCAAATGTTGCCGGCTTCCTCAAAGTCGCCAACGCAATGCTCGAACAGGGCGTGATCTGACCCCTGACCATGAAATGATAAAGCGGCCGTATGGCCGCTTTTTTTATTTTTGCCGTATGCAATTTGCCAATCCCGCATTTCTTTTCGCCCTGAGTGCCCTCGCTGTACCGGTCATCATTCACCTGTTCAACCTCAGAAGATACCGGAAAGTATGGTTCACCAATGTTAGCCGGCTTGAACTGGTCAGGGAAGAAACCCACCGTTACTCCCGCCTAAAAGACTATCTGATCCTGGTCAGCCGGATGCTCGCCATCCTTTTTCTGGTCCTGGCTTTCTCCCGCCCATATATCCCAGCAACCCCTGAAAATAAACCTGGGCAGGGAGAACATGCTGTCAGTATCTTTCTCGACAACAGTTTTTCAATGGAAGCCGGAACAACCAACCGGCAGTTGTTTATTCTGGCAAAATCAAAGATCAGGGATATCCTCAATGCATACCGCGAATCCGATCATTTTCAGCTACTCACACCGGATTTCAAAGGAGAGGAACTGCGGTTCGGCACACGGGATGAACTACTTCAACGACTCGACGCTGTCGATATAGGTTCCTCTCCTGCCATAATCAGCCAGGCAGTCAAATTTCAAACCGCCCAATTAAATGCATCATCCTGCTTAATGAGGCATGGTTATATTGTTTCAGACTTTCAGAAAGCATTTACTGATTTCTCAACGCTCAGGGCCGACTCTGCCGTGAATATATTTCTGGTTCCTGTCAGCACTCTGAAACCATCCAACCTCTGCATCGATTCCATATATTTCGATTCCCCGGTACATCTTCCCGGAACCGTTTCGCGGCTGCATGTGAACATCCGGAACACAGGACCGGAACCGATCGAAAAGATTCCGGTAAAACTCTTTATCAACGCTCTCCAGAAAAATGTCGGAAGCATTGATGTACAAGCTGAATCAGAAAATGAACTCATCATCCCCTATACCGAGAATCCCGGCGGGATCCAATTCGGAAAAATATCCATCGCCGATTATCCCGTGACCTTCGACGACGATTTTTTCTTTGCCTACTCCATCCAGCAACAAATTCCCATACTCGCCCTGTTCGAAAACAACCCTGATCCTTACCTGCAGGCCCTTTTCAGTAACGACTCCAATACCTCGTTTACCTCACTTCATACCCGTCAGCTCGATTACAACAGCATGCTCAGATATCCATGTATCATCCTGAACAGTGTCAGGGAGATCCCCTCGGGGCTCAGCCAGTCGCTGATCAACTTTCTGCATCAGGGAGGCAGTCTGGTCATCTTTCCGCCTCCAAATACCGCAGGCAATGACCTTCAGCGATTTCTGCAAATGACAGGCTCCCCAACCCTGGGCGCTTTCGATACCACGACACAGTACATTACTGAGGTGAATTTTTCACATCCGTTGTACCGGGATGTTTTTTTGAAGCCTGACAACAGCAACAGGTATGATCTTCCGCTTGTTTACCGGCACTTCGTACAGCAACCCGTCAGGAATAATCCTGCCGAACACCTTCTTACCCTGGCCAACGGAGATCCTTTCCTCACCGTTTCACACGCATTGCGCGGAAAGGTCTACCTGTTCTCCGCTCCGACGGATACACGCTCTTCCCTGTTCCCGGTGCATGCCATATTCGTCCCTACCCTCATGCAGATCGCCATCCATAGCATTCATCAACCCCCATATTATTATACAGCAGGAACAAACGAACCTGTATCTGTCAGCGGGCTGAACATACCCAGAGATCCTGTATTTGCCTTCAAGGAAGCCGGAGGCGGATCTGTCGTGATCCCCGAATCCCGGATTTCAGGGGGAACCGTCAAACTATTTTCCCATAAGCAAATCACCCGTGCCGGACATTACTTTGTGACCAGCCATACTGATACACTCACCGGTATTGCCTTCAACTTTGATGCAAAGGAATCAAGTCCTGAATGTTACGACAAAACCGCCCTCGAAGATATGGTCCGGCGTTATGATCTGAGCCATTTCAGGGTGCTCGACCAAAGCGAAAAACAACTTACCAGATCCATACAGGAAGCCCGCCAGGGCACCTCCCTGTGGAAACTCTCGCTGCTTATTGCCCTGTTCTTTTTATTGACCGAAATCCTGCTGATACGGTTGCTCCGCAATTAGATCTGCATGAGCCGACGTCTAATTTTTATACACGTGTCAAATTTTTCTGGTAATTTTTTTGACACTCACCCTGATACAACAACACCTATATATCTGATATACATAGCTTTATGAGTTTGGCACATCCTTTGCAATTCATGGATAGTCATAAACCTTAAAAAAACATCAGATATGAAAAGGCTCAGTTTAATCGATCTTCACAAGTCAGAAATCCGTAAAAGTTCCATGGCATATATCTCGGTGTACGTCAGTCAGCTCCGGGGGGCGGAAGTGTTTGCCTGTGTACCACTACCGAGACAACAGCTACCGTACAGCATAAATAACATCGATAAGCGGATAATTGGCTATGGTCGGAAAGTTTATGTACTTTTGCCGGCATAATCTTGTTAGGTATTTTCCCTAATGTCCGCCATCGATGCATTTGTATTCAGTACTGCCGGAGGAAGTTTATTCCTTTACAGTCCTTCCAGAAAGCAATTTCTATTATGCCACCCTCTGCTGAAATATATCATTGAGGCGGACCATTCGCCGGGAAAATTGCGTGAATGGGAAAAGAGAGTTAGGGCATCCGGGTATTTTTTTCTTCAGGGATATGGTCGCTTCACGAGTGATGAAGTTTTCCACCAGCTTAAGCGCTACCGTTTCCTTGCCTCGCGCGGATATTTCAAAAGCAGGAAATTACCGGATTGGCAGGGCCGCCTTTCTCCCGCCAAAGTAGCATCCAACCTCTCCGCCACCAAACAGATCATATTTGAGGTAACCGAAGATTGCAACCTGTCCTGCAGGTACTGTGCTTTCAGTAAATATTATGTCAATCATGGGAGAAGCACCGCTCCCATGAACGCGAAAACGGCCGGAGCGTTTTTATCCAATATGCTTGCGGCAAGGGATACCACCCGAAGCCAGGAGCTCTTTATCAGTTTTTACGGTGGCGAACCGCTGAAGAACTTCAGCCTGATCCGGGATATTGTCAACAGGGTCATTAAGCATTATCCTTATCCGGAAAAGGTTCGTTTTAACATGACATCAAACGGAACCCTGATCAGGAAGCATCTGCCGTTTCTTATAAGGCACCGTTTCGACCTGGCGATCAGCCTGGATGGCGACAAGTACGCCAATGCATACAGGGTTTTCAAACGAACCGGCAAACCGGTCTTCGATTCGGTCATGAAAAATTTACATTACATAAAGTCGGGATATCCGGATTATTTCGGGAAACATATCTCATTCATGACGGTCCTTCACAACCGGAATACCGCGGAAGATGTATACACCTTCTTCCGGGACCAGTTTGGAAAAAATGCCAGCATGACTGATATCAGCAGCCAGAATCTGGATGCACAATATGCGGATGAATTCAGGGAGCAGTTTCTGAAAAACAACAATACCCCTGAACCGGAGCCCATGCTGCTGGACGAAATGTTCATGCAGCACCCGTCGCTGAAATCGCTGGCAGATACCTTCACCGCCTTCTCGGGGCTCGTCTTCCGCAGCTACCTTCACCTGATCACCGGTGCCGGTGATTCTTCCGGCCCTGCACACCGGATCCCTACGGCTACCTGTAGTCCCTTCGATATCAGGATATTTCTCACCGCCGACGGAAGGATCATGCCCTGTGAACATATCAGCAGGAACTTCTTTCTTGGTTCGATGACAGATCATGCCATGGAGCTGAATCCTGCTGATGTCGCAGCACGTTTCAATGCATACCTCGATAAGCTGAGGGAACTTTGCCGGATTTGTTACGTCTCGGAAACCTGCCCGGATTGCCTGTTTAATACACAACTTGAACAGAATCCTGTATGGTGCAGGTCCTATATAGGTAAAGATGACATTTCAGGACATCTGGGAAAAAAGATGACTATGGTCGAGAACAACTACCCGCTATACCTGAGGATCCAGCGTGAAGGTTATGCCCGGATCTGAAGGAAAATATTACTTCTGCCTTGAACCCTACGTTCACATCGCCCGGGGCAGGAATGGCGTATTATTCTATAATTCGCTGTCGGGTGTGGCAACCGAATTCAGGAATACCGAAAGCATCATAAAGATAACCGACCAATGGCTCAATCCTGAAAACGGGTACGCGGCAGAGATTTATGAAAACCAGGTCAGAATAAATAGTCGGGCCGGAAAAATGCTGCAGGTTCTCCGCGACAATTTCATGGGTGACATCTGGAGACCGGAATGGTCCGGGACCAGACCGTTCAATCTTTACCCGATGGCAGCCATTCAGAACATGATCCCCGGGGAAACAGAAGCGCCAGCCAGAACAGTGGATCCCGATAAACTGAAACACTTTCTTCGGGAGATAATATTCTGTCTGAACAGCGGCCCTGATGACGAGGAGCCCTGGATGCAAAGCAGCTTTTTTCAGTTTCATTTCCCATCCCCTGCCAGTAATGAACGTCGGGAAATGGATCTGCAACTTGTGATGAATGCCCTTCATCCGATCGGCACCGTAAATATGCCGCAACTTACCTTTACAGGAAAAGATCTTCAGAATCACTATGCTTTCGAAGAGCTGCTGCATTATCTGTCCCGGATACAAACCAGCAAACGTTTCTTCCTTGATCTCAGGAAGACGAATCCCGGCACGCTGGAACGGATTATCAGGGTGAAAAACAGTAAAATCGTTTTGTTCGATTACCCTCCTTTTTCTGCCGGATCTCCGGGCAAGAGAGCCCTCCTCACCTTAAACAAGGGAAACAGGATTGAAGTACGGTTTATTCTCCGCCATGCCAATGATTATAGTGATGCCTGGCAGATTGTATCACAGGAGAAGATAAAGAATTACACCTTCCTGCCCGTCCTGACCGGTGATAACCTGAGTTTTTTTCAGGAATATGTTTTTATCAGAAAAGAGGAAATTCTTGCGGTAAAACCCGGTCTGCGCCAGGTTTTATCACGCCTGACCCTGAACGAACTTGATTTCGGTATTCTCTCTGTATCGCCTGATGGCAATGTATTTTCGGGAGGCGACGGAATCAGCATCGGGAACATAGGCAACTCCCCGGTCAGCGACCTGGTCTTCCACGAAATGAACAGCGGATGCAACTGGTTCAGAACACGCGTCAATGCAGAACCATGCCGGGAATGTCTGTACCGGTTCCTCTGCCCTCCGGTTAGCAGGTATGAAACCGTTTACGGCAGATATAATTTCTGTGATGTTAATCCTTTGATACCTGGCCGGAATGTTAGCTAACCTTAAAACCTCATACCGGTTCATCATAAAAGGAAAATCCTTTACGATCATAAACCTGACCGGTCTGGTCATCGGACTTACCATCTCCTTCTACTTTCTCACATACACCATCAATGAAGCTACATTCAACCATTATATCCCGGAGCACAGTTCCACTTACCGGGTACTGATGACCGATCCCCAGGGTATGATCTCTGCCCTGTCGCCGTTTACCCTTGCCGACACACTGGAAAAAGGAAAGGATCTTCCGGGGATCTTTACCCGGCTGATCAACGTTCCCGGAACGCTGGGGCCGGTAATGGCAGCCTCCTCCCGGCAAGAATGGGAAGAATCCGGCGCCTGGATGGCAGACCCGTCGTTTTTCAGCTTCTTCGGGATTGAATTATTGACTTCCGAACCAGGAAAAACACTCTCCGGTCCCGATCAGATAGCTGTCTCTGCATCGTTTGCCAGGGAACATCTTAATGACCTATCACCTCCCGGCAATACCCTGGCGCTGACGATACAAGGAATTACCGATACTTTCAGGATCAGCGGTGTGTTTCAGGATTTTCCCTGGAACAGTACTTTCAGGCCCGCACTGATCCTGCCCGCATCCTATCTGCCGCGGTTATTCATAGCTATTGATTCTTCGCTTGCCGGGGCCCTTTATAGTTTAAATGAGACCTTTACCGAAACATATTTCCGCGCATCGGCTGAATTTCCGCCCGACAGTCTGAAAACGATGATTAAAAAAGCAGGGTATCCCTATTTTCAGAATACCGCCGGCAACGGATTGGATATCCAGGCAGTGTCGGAGATCTATATGGATTCCGGCCATCTGAACGGTAATTTCCATGACCACGGGGATAAAAGTTCCGTTCTGGTATATCCCACCCTCGCTTTTATTGTCCTTCTGCTGGCAGGTATCAACTATTCCATTCTCAGCACCGCCCGTGCCGCGCTCAGATATAAAGAGGTCGGGGTCAGGAAAGTGCTTGGCGCCTCAGCGAACAATCTGCTGATGCAGATCCTTGCCGAATCGGTAATCCTGACACTGATCGCCTTGCCTCTGGCCATGCTGCTTAAGGGATTGCTTGAACCACTCACAGATTTTCTGCAACTAAACCAGGTCAGGTTCTACCGGGAAAATCTCCGGATATATCTTTCGTTGTTCGGAGCCATCACTCTGTTTATAGGTGTTTTGTCGGGATTGTATGTCGCCCTCTTCCTGGTGGCGATGAATCCGCTGGAAGCATTGAAAGCCAGGCTTTATCCGCAGAAAAAGTTCAATCTAAGTAAAGTATTTATCGTATTTCAGCTGGCGATCACTATGGGCCTGCTCACCGGCGTCATCACCATTACCAGGCAGATCTGGTTCTTTCATACAAGGAATCCCGGATTTGACACGGAGAATATCCTTGTGGTCAAATTCGACTATCCGATAAGGGGCAGATACAAGGAACTCCGCGAAAACATTGCGCGTACCGGTGGGGTCGCCGGGGTATCAACCTCTACCACAGCTCCTGCATCGGATATGATGATTGCCCAGCCTCTGAACTCTCCTTTTCAATCGCAGAGTATTCTGCATGAAGTGATCAGTGTGGATGACGGATTTTTCCGGACCCTGGGTGTGAGATTTCTGGAAGGAGAGGATTTCAATGGTACATCCCCGTCGCTGAACATCAACAAGATCATCATCAATGAATCAATGGCCAGGGAAACAAAACAGGCCGGCAGAACCGGAGACAGCATCGGGCATCTTAAGATCATCGGAATCGTGGAAGATTTTCTCCTTCACTCGATGCACAAAAAGGTATTCCCGGTAATTTTCTATTATGATCCCGGATCGGCGACTAATCTTGTGATCCGTCATGAAGAGAACCTGGGGAATCAGGTACGGCACCGGATCGATTCCCTTGCCAGATCACTTTTTTCCGATCAGATCGTCAGGACCCACCCTCTTGATAAATCACTGAAAGTTCTTTACCGTAAAGAGCAGAATTTCGCGCTGATGGTTGCCTTGATGACATTCCTCTCACTGATCGTCACCGCCATGGGACTGTTTGGCCTGGCGATCCTCATCTCCGAACGGAAAACCCGGGAAACAGCCATCCGAAAGGTTTTCGGAGCCAGCAACAGGGATATTATGTTCAGGATGCAGAAAGAGTTTCTGACGTTCATTGCCATTGCTGCTGGTATTTCAATACCTGTGACTGCGCTGTTGATGAATGCATGGCTGAACAGGTTTTATTACCATGTTTCAGCGGGATGGTACATCTATCTCCTGACCACCACAGCCATCACCTTGTTTGTCTCCTTCATTCTGTACCAGCGGATGAAAACCGTATTGCTCCTGAATCCAGTTATCGCACTGAAATACGATTGAACGATATGTCTTTCCCGTTTTTCCACCAGCATGATACATCCGATTGCGGCCCGGCCTGCCTCAGGATGGTTGCATCTTACTATGGGAAAAGGATAAGTATCTCAAAGCTGCGGGATCTGTGCTACATTACCCGTGAAGGTGTATCTCTGCTGGGGATCAGTGATGCCGCCGAAACCATCGGATTCAAAACCATGGGCGTGTCGCTCACTTTCGATGAACTGGCCACCCAGGCTCCGCTCCCGTGCATTTGTCACTGGGAGCAGAAACACTTTCTGGTGGTCTGCCGCATCCGGGGCAAAAAAGGGACGGAGAGGATCAGTGTGGCTGACCCGGCCCACGGAAAGATCCTTTACTCCCGTGAGCAGTTCCTGGAAGGGTGGTTGCCTAACCGGGAGGAAGGATCTAAAGGTATATGCCTGCTGCTCGAACCTACCCCGAAGCTGCGTGAAACAGAGCCGGGTACCCAAAAAGGCGCACGGTTTAATTATCTCCGGCCCTTTCTGCAACCACACCGGGCGAAAATTATCGCCCTGCTGGTGATCCTTCTGGCCGGCAGCCTGCTGCAGATGGCCTTTCCATTTTTAACGCAGATGCTTGTTGACCGGGGAATCAGGATGAAGGACCTGCATTACATACTCCTCATCCTGGCCGGCCAGATGGCACTATTTCTGGGCCTGTTGTCCTCGGAATTCTTTCGGGGATGGATGCTTCTGAAGATCAGCATGAAGATCAACATCGAGATGGTCTCTTCGTTTCTGGTCAAGCTGCTCAGGTTATCCCTGAATTTCTTCCACACACGCACAACCGGCGACCTGATGCAAAGGATCACCGACCAGCAGCGTATTCAGTCGTTCCTTACGGCAAGTCTGCTCAGCATCACTTTTTCGGT
>CAYWHQ010000051.1:0-10739 GCA_964457665.1 uncultured Prolixibacteraceae bacterium
GCTTTTAAGGCTGTAACAAGTGTTGTATGGTCTTTTGAACCTACAGCAATGTCAACAATGGTTTTTTCTCCCATGGCACTTGCCTGGTTGACCATAAAAATGGAGCAGATCATTCCTGCAAAGATATATTTCAGTGTTTTCATTTTTCGTTGGTTTTATGGTTAAAAGAATTATTCTAAATTAGACTCATTAAATACAAGACGATACTCCTGATGAAATATTACAGAAATAGAAAAGATTTTCTTTCGTTTCATCCTGCGTGGTTTCAGCACAGCAGAACGGCTTTGTAAAGGCCTACGATTCCATGCACCAGGTGTTTTCGCACACCTATCCCTATACAAAATGGAAAGCCATCCGGTGGGACGCGGTTGACCAGCAGATCAGGCCGCAGGTGCTGGCGGCAGCGGCTTCTGGGGATTCAGCGGCTTTTTACATCGCCCTGAAATCCTATTTTAATCACACGCACGACGGTCATGTAGGATTCGGTCATGGCTGGCAATCGGTGCAGGATGCGGCCAGGTACCGTCAGATAGGCGGGAGTTACGGGTTTGCGGTCATCCGTCTCGATGACGGGCGCGTTGTGGCACACCTTGTAAATCCCGGTTCCCCGGCCGCACTGGCCGGCATGCAGTTCGGAGCCACGTTGCTGGAGGTTAACGATGCGCCGGTCGACCAGGTCTTTGACACAGTGCCTGTGCTGTGGGCCGAAATGATCCCCGCTACACTTGAATTTATAAGGATCAACCAGGGAAGGCTGATCGGCCGGGTCCCGGTAGGTAAGTCCATGAAGATCAAATTCGTTAACAGGGGGACTACCATCCCGTTTACGGCAACGCTTTCTGCAGTGGATGACCAGTACCTTACTTACAACCAGACCACCATACATCCCGTTGAGCCGGAGCTCGGGGTGTTCTCACACATCCTTCAGCCGTCGGGCTATGGTTACATCAAAATGAACAACGAAGGAAGAGATTCGGCACTGCTGAAAAAGGAGTACAACGACTTCAGGGATGCCCTCACCGGATTCGATCAGCAGGGAGTGAAGTGAATTCGGTTACAGGGACCGGCGACCGGCAGGGGACTGGAACAGGCCTTCTGTTGGAGCAAAACGTTCCCAATCCCTTTCACGGTAATACATGTATTTCCTATGTGCTGCCGGCAGATGCTTTTGTTGAACTCCTCTTTTGCGACATCGCCGGGAGGACTCTGCAAACCCTGGTGTTTCGTCATGAAAAAGCAGGACCGCATACTGTCACCTTTAACGGAAAAGCGTATTCAAAAGGCCTCTATATCTTCCGGCTGAAGTCAGGCAGTTTGGAAACCGCCAGGAAATGCATCATTGGGTGAGTCTGACTGGGCCATTGTTCGGTTGCAGACCGTATGCACCGGCAGGCCGATGCCAATTATACCCTCAGCCTCCCTCAGAAGCAGAGGGATTCAGTGATCATTTCTTACAACACCCAGTCGCCGGCCGTTAATCCAGGCAGAGATCCCATCGTGTCCGACATGATCGGGATTGTCATCAATCCGGTTAACTGGATGAGGGATACCACCCTGGCCACTAATGCCCAGGGACTTGGTTCCTATATGCCCGATTCGGCCGGTTCTTAGTAAATGTCAATGAATTCAGGTTCTCTCTGACGGCCGATCCTGACCAGCACCGACTGGTAGGGCCTGAATTCCACGGCGAGTTCCAGTTCCCGGCCGTTCACGCAAAAGATCAGTTCCCTTCGGCACCAAAAATCAGGGAGACTTTCTCCCTTGACCAGTGGCTTGATACCGCTCATGCCGGGGAAATCAAGGTATACGTTCTTCATGCCTGACAATTCCGATAGCAGAATGCCGAATTCCGCCGATTTGTTTTTGCCCGGCTGTCGGGGAATTTGCCGGAGGCAAACCGGTAAGCCTTCCTTTGCAAGGTGCACGATCGTTTTAATGGCTTCAGGGTCAATATACATTGCATCTACATATAGAAGGGAAAATGGTCCGTCCCCGCACACCATTTTTTTATGCCTGACGGAGGCATTCTTCAGGAAGCTGCCGCTGATCCAGATGGGATTATATCCCCTGAGTTCCGCGGGAGGCAACGTCTTTCTCATTTCATACTCACCCCATGCCCAGGGCTGCTGAGGATCCGGTTCTTTTATCATTCCGGAGACCCATCCGTCCTCCACGGGAAGATAAACCGCCACCTCTGAATAGGTGACACCCTTGCATAGAACATGATGGTGTCGATGCCGGCGGGGTTGAAAGGCATGCCGTGCCAGACGACCTGGTTCACACCGTTGGCGACGATCCGTGAATAGGGCGGCTCATAAAGCATGGCTTCCGTTTCAGGCACATCCACCGAGGCATATGCTCTGATCAGGTCAACAGGGGCGCCGGCGCATTGAACCCTTGAAAAAGCCCGGAGTCTTCTGCACTCTTCTGCGAAAGGGATGTAAAACTGCTCCACCACGTATTCAGAGGCAAGCTTCATGTAGTCGTACCGGGCATCGCTGTAAGCCGGAGAGTAGATACTGTCCATGTACGGGGAGATGTAGTACCCGTATCTGTTTCTGAATTCCTCACCGAAACCTTTGGTCCAGATCCTGTTTGTCCCGACCTCCCAGGAGTCGCAGAAGAGGCCTGATGCGGAATCCTTCAGCGCCGGCGAAAGGGCGCTTCCCAACCGTTTCGAATATCTTCTGAACGCTTCCCGGTCCATGTGGTTGATGATAAACCCCTTTTCGGGATATTCCCAGGAGACCACCGAATAGGTCCATTTAAGGCTGTCGTTCTTTTCATGCCAGGTCTGGGTGGCTCATACCGGATGGTGTTGTCTCCGCCTCTGCCTTAACCGGCAGCCAGCAGCCCGTACAACAGGAGTGTCAGAATATATTTTTTTTGTCGCATTTGACAAAAATATGCATTATCCATACAAAAGAGTGATTCCCCGGTTTGGATTCAGCACTTTGGTTCAGGCAAAATGAAGTCAGTCACGAATTTTTTCCCGGCAACTACACCCCCGAACGTCTCTGTTATGCAGAGTGTCAGAAAGGCTTAACCCGACAGTTTTATACAGTACTTATTACTTCTGTTCTGGTATCTTTCAATAGTTTCCTTCATTTTGCTGCGGTCGGATATGAAAATTACGGTTTTTCCACCGTCAAGAACGATTGCAAATTTATCTTTCGTCGATCCTGCCAACATTTTGGCAGGAGGAATGGTGTTCTGAGGAGAATTGAATTTATACCGGTTTTCGAATGAATCATCTTTCATAATCAGGTTTTTCAACAAGATACGAAGAATTCGTGTAAACGGTTAAAAAACCTTTAAAATCCGATTATTATGTAAAAAATTATGCAATGATATTTTCCGTATCTTTACAGGCTTATTTGAAGTTCGTAATTATCAGTCCTTTTCTGCATTATTCTTCCGGTTCAGGACCCTTTCTTACCTTTTTCATTTAAGTCGGCAACCTTGAGTTGTCATTCGTATAAACCAGGGAAAAACCTGAAAGGGACTCCCATTAGTTCTTCATTATGAAAACATTGAAAATAGGTGATTTGAATATATCAGTACCGATTATCCAGGGAGGGATGGGAGTTGGAGTGTCTTTGTCGGGCCTTGCCATTGCTGTTGCAAACGAAGGGGGGGTTGGCGTGATCTCCAGCGCCGGACTTGGGTTGCTTTACAAAGGTCTTTCGAAGGATTACCAGGAAGCGAACAGGCTTGGGTTGATCGAGGAGATAAAACGAGCCCGTCATGCAACAAACGGAGTGATCGGAGTGAACATCATGGTTGCCATGTCGAACTTTGCCGAGCTGGTGATAACCTCAATCAGGGAGAAGATCGACATCATTTTTGCCGGCGCAGGGCTGCCAATGAATCTTCCTTCATACCTGGAAGGTGACAGTAAAACAAAACTTGCCCCCATCGTTTCTTCCGGAAGGGCAGCCCGTATCATTCTTGAGAAGTGGGATACTGCTTACAGCATGGTACCTGATGTCATCATTGTTGAAGGTCCCAAGGCAGGTGGTCATCTCGGGTTCAGAATGAAGGAGATACCTGATGAGGAATTCCGTCTTGAGAAACTGATAACTGACGTATGTGCTGAAGTTAAGGTCTTTGAACAGAAATATGGCCGGGATATCCCGGTGATCGCGGCGGGAGGCATCTATACAGGCGATGATATTTATCGAATAATGGAAGCAGGAGCCAGTGGGGTACAGATGGGAACGAGGTTTGTCACTACCAATGAGTGCGATGCATCGGTTAAGTTCAAGCAGGCATACATCCGGGCCAGGGAAAGTGACATTGAGATAATAAACAGCCCGGTTGGGATGCCGGGAAGGGCGATAATAAACAATTTCATTGAAAAGATACGGCAGGGAAAGAAGCATCCACTGAAATGCCCTTTCAAATGCATCAAGACCTGTGATGTCTCATCCAGCCCCTACTGTATCATTTCCGCCCTGTTCAATGCCTTCAAGGGAAATCTTGAGGCTGGCTTTGTCTTTGCCGGCAGCAATGCATTCCGGGCAACAAAAATTCAGTCGGTGAAGGAGGTATTCCGGGAGTTGGTTTCCGAATTTGATATAGCACGGCGAAGGGGAACCTGAATCCCCGGTTTCGGTTCAGATCAAATCATCACCTCATTCCGGGGAACCAGCCGACGCTATTTTTTCACCACAAGAAATCGTACAGCAGTCCGGTTCTCGCCCTCGTAAAGTACAAGGGTGTATATACCGGGTGAAGCATGCCCCAGATCGATAAAACGGGTAGTTGTGCCGCGGATCTCAATACCCTCCATTTTCAGGACCTGAACACCCAGCGCATTGAAAACCTCTATTGTGCAGTTATTTCCGGTAGATGTTGCCATGGTGACAGTGAACTTTCCTTCGTTTGGGACAGGATGTATACGGCACAGCGGGGAAGATGCAGACTGGATTCCGGTGACCAGAATGTTCACATGGTTTGATTCTGCTGACGGGCATCCGTTGAGGGTTACAACCGTCCAGTACCATCCGTCCTGCGATACCGTATATTGCTGTCCGGTGGCTCCCTCGATCGCAATTCCATCCTTGTACCACTGGTTTCCGGCAGGTGCGCTGCTTGACAGCACATATCCTGTAAGTGTGATGGTTGGGGTTGGCGGAGTTGGATTCACCATGATAGCAAGCAAGGAAGCGGGGCTTGCGCCACAGTTGTTGGCACAGGATACGGTTATATCTCCTGAGACAGCTGAAGTTCCAAAATCAACAGTAATGATGTTGGTATTGTTTCCTGCAACAATACTGGCACCTGCCGGAACGCTCCAGGTATAGGTAGTAGCCCCTGTAACTGCTGGAATACTGTAAATTATGCCTGATGTGCCCTGACATAATTCTGACTGGCCTGTTATTGCTCCGGGATCTCCGGGGATCGGGTTTACGGTTACATGGAAGGGGGGCGATGCTGTGCCATTTCCGCAGAGATTATTGGCATACACCACGATGTCTCCGGATGAGGCATTTGAAGAGAAGTCAACGGTTATGCTGTTGGTCCCTGATCCACTTGCAATAGAGGCTCCTGTTGGGAGTGTCCAGATATATGTGATGGCGCTGGCTACAGGTGCTATCGAATAGGCAACTCCTGCGGCACCTCCGCAAACGACTGAAGTTCCTGTGATTGCTCCTGCAGCTCCGGGTATTCCGTTAACAGTCACATTGAAAACTGTTGGTACAGGCGCCATGCAACCACTTGGATAGGCGTAGTTTACACTGACGCTCTGGGCTCCGGTTGCATTCCATTCAACCTGCACATCACTGGTACCTTGACCGGAGGTAATGATACCCCCTGCCGAGACAGTCCAGATATATCCGTTCATACCTGTTTCGGTACTGTATGTTAAGTATCCTGTATTTACGCATGGATTGCCGGGCCCCGTTATGACCGGAGTGGGAACTTGATTCACTTCGACATTGAACACAGTGGGATTCGGAGCATTGCATCCGTTAGCGTTGGTATAGTTTACGCTAACCGTCTTGGATCCCGTTGATGACCATGTCACAGTGATGGAATTCGTACCGGTTCCATTGGTAATTGTACCACCAGCCGAGACGGTCCAGGTGTACCCGGTCATTCCCGGCTCTGTGGTATAGGTGTTGTTCGTACTATAGACACAGGTTGCCGGATCACCCGTTATGGCAGGAACGGGCGTGGCCAGAACGTTGACATTATAAACAGTCGGAACCAAGGCAGAACATCCATAGGGATTCTGGTAATTAACGCTGACAGTTTGTGTTCCAGGTGTGTTCCAGGTCACTGTAATTGCATTGGTTCCGGCACCTGCAGTGATGGTGCCTCCCGTAATATCCCAGGCATAGCTGCTCATTCCCGTTTCAGTTGTATATACCTGCCCTGAATAGAGCTGACAGGCGGAAGAAGGTCCGGAAATGGCCGGAACCGGAATACACCGCCACCCTGCATACTCGTCCGCTCCCATATCGGGGGCTATGGCAGGACGGGTCGGGTCGTCAGGATAACCGGTGTTAGGATACCTGGGGTCTCCGTCAAAATCAACTGTTATGGAGAGCGGTGAAGAGATGACCGAGCCGCCACTCTCGCATTTGGTGATCACATTGCCGGCAAGGTGAAGGTTGTAAGGTGGGGTGTTAATATTAATAAATGGGGGGAGCTCTGTGACCGAATGAGCATCCCTGGGAAAAACCAACGTCTGGTATTCAGCCAGGGTCTGAACAGAGTCCACATTGGTGACCAAATAGATCAGGTTATGCGGTCCGGGTGTTCCTGCGTAGAAATTGTTGTTATCTGAAACCTGCTGATACGTAAACAAATCATCTGAATTTCTCGAATAAGCGGCGTTACAGCCAGAGGTTCCAGTCGGAATGGTATTGACGACCACAATATTATTCCTCAAATCAAGCTGTACGCCCGTTTCGGTATAAATACCCCTTGCCCCGAAATTTTCATTCATGGAAGTCCCGTCCAGGTAAATGGTGTTATTGTAAAGTCCTGTATAATTATTGTTGACTCCATAAACAAATATTCCTGTAACAGAAGACGGGCTTCCTGAAAATGGAGCATAGATCTGGCTTATATAATTGTTATAGTAATAGGTGTTGTTACCGGTTCCCTGCTGTATACCTGTTACACTGTACAAGGTAGGGAGGAAAGCACTGGGATTTGCATCAGAACTCAGGTTCTGGATCCGGTTACTGTGAATATAGGTATTCCCGATACCATTGGAATTATAGATGCCCCTGAAACTGCCGATCCTGCCTGAGATATTGGTGATCTGGTTATTATATATGTTCTTATTGGCTCCAATATGTGCGGTGATTAGTCCATATGAATTCCCGGCAACGGCCGTATTATTGTCAACGACATTGCCATAAATGTTCAGTGTTTGGGTTTGTCCTGTGGTGTATAGGAAATAGGTTAACGATGGCACTGATGCTGCCGCCGAACTTCTGGCATTGTTTGAGATCGTGTTGTTATAAATATTTATGGCTCCCGTTTGCTGAACCGCCGGATCGCTCCGGTAATAGGTATAATAGGCCAGTCCGGTTGAATTCACAGTGGTTGAGCCAATGGCATTGTTGCTGATCAGGTTGCCGTAGACGTTTAAATTCAAGGCGCTGACCGTGACATAGGTATACACCACGTTCCCGTTGGTATGATTCGGGAACGTGTTGTTGATCACCTGGTTGTTATAAAAATTCACCGTATTGGTCTGGCCCTGGGTTGGGTTCGCCAACAATCCGTTAATATAGAAGCCATAGAAATGCCCCGTTCCGGTAAAGGAAATGCTGAGAGTATTGTTAAATACATCCAGGTCTGCATTGTGTGCATCCAGGATGTTCATGGCGTAATACCGCCCGCTTGTCATCGATAAGGAGCCGCTGAACGTATTGTTCGCAATGATCAGGCCGTTCTGGTAAATGCCGTTGATACCATAGGAATTGGAAGTGGTTCCTGCCAATCCTGCGTAGCTGAACATATTGCCGCCGTTGACTCCTATCGTATTGCCCTGATCATAAAATGCGAACGGTGATACATCGGCAAAACCTTTGAGGTTGATCCCCCCGTAACAGTTATTGAAGGTCATATTGCGGAAGTCATTCCATGAATTGGTGCCGCTCACTGCCGTTACCGGGGGGCCCGCCGTTGCCGGATTGGAATAAAGCCTGTTGTCGAGGGTTATTCCATAGGCATTGGTATTAAAGCTTAAACTGATGGTTCCGTTTTTCAGGGTAATGTGCTGTGCTCCGTCGGTTCCTGAGGCTTTGAAGAGTGCAAAACCAAACTCCATCCTGGTGGTTGAAGTGGCATTTGCCGGATTATCCTGGAGATTTATTCCATCAAAGGTGATGTAATCTCCCCCGCCAATACATATAATATAGTCGTAATTACCGATGCCGGGCGTAGCCGCTGTAATGATGGGATTTGCCCCGGCACCGCTTTTCTGAAAATGGACCTGACTGACCTGCGTTCCTGTTGCGGTGATTAATCCATCAGTAAGGTTTGTAAAGGTTTCCGTATGCCCTGCCGAAACAGAGAAGGTAACCCCTCCGGGCCCTACACCGGAAGCATTCAGTGCAGCAATAGCAGCGGCAACCGACACGTAATCGCCCGGGATGGATTTGGTTCCGGAGATCTGACCCATGCTCATCAGACTGCTACATATGGCAGCCAGGATGATAGAAACGATTTTCTTCATGTTTCTCGATTTATTATGGTTTATTATTTTGATAATTTGCCTTTATTCCTGATTATTTTAGAAGTAGCTTTTTCCGGTGCAGTTTCACCGAATTTTTTAATGATGTTATTCAGCGCTTCATTCTGCCGGTTAATAGATTGTACAAGGTTTTCGGGAGACAGTTTTTTTTTACCAGATCTTAACGATTTGACCTTTTTCATTTTCTCAGGAGAGGTTTCATGGTGCTTCTTTTCTGTCGTGGACATAGATAATATTTTTCGCCAAAAGTATCTTCCCGGAAATAAATGATGAAATTTTATACTGTATCAGTTCTGTTACAAACCTTGCTGAAGGGTATCACAGTACTGTCACAAGACAGCATAAAAACTTAAATAACAATGTTTTGAGAAAAAATCTGGATAAACCCTCAGGGAGTTGGTTATAGCGACGAGAGAAATGCAGATAGGGAGACTTGCTGATTGGTGAGGCCCAACTGTTTTCGCAATCTGATCCTTGCCTGTTCAATGGCCCGCAGACTCTGTCCGGTTATTGCAGAGATCTCTTTTGTGGTCATATCCAATATAAGAAAGGCGCAAAGCCTTTTTTCATTCAGGGTCAGATTAGGATTAATAGCCAGTAACTTTTCGTAGAACCCATGGTGAACCTCCCTGAACCGTATTTCAAATTCTTTCCAGGCCAATTCATTCTGGTCGCTTTCAAAACCGGTAATGACCTCCTTCAGTATCTGCTGGTTTTCTTTTTTAATATTGGGAAGATGCTGCTTCAGGGTATTGATCAGCCCGACTTTTCGTTCATTCAGTCTTACCATGTTAAGGGCCTGAGAAGCCAGTTCCCGGTTCAGACGTTCCAGGTTGATATCCTGAATCTTTCTTTGAAGCCGGACATTCTTAATTTTAATCCGTTGCCGGGAGTAGAGAAGTATCAGTGTTAAAATGATAAAACAGATAACAATACCGGCAACGAGTAAATAGATCTTTTGCCTTCTGAGCATTTCAATTCTCTCGTTCTCGGATTTTTCATATTTGTACTTCATCTCAAGGGCCATGAGATTTTGCTTATTGATCTCCCGGTTGTTCGAGTCGATCAGCACGCGGTACCTGGTCATTAACCTTGAAGCTTCTGAAAAATTATTGAGATCAAGATTGAGCTGGTACAGCTCGTCGACAATGGATGCCTGAGTGGAAAGATTTACGCTCGGACCCGCGAGGGCAAGCGCTTTCTTAAAGAATGATCTGGCCTGATCGTTTTGGCCCCTGTGTTTTTCGATAAGCCCCAGATTACTGTAAATGAAGGGAGCCACATAGAGATAGTCTGCTTTATTATGAATGCTGTCACAAATCTCCATTGCCTGAAAAATCAGGTTTTCGGCGTAATCATACCTGTTTTCCTGGATGGCAAAGCTTGCGATATTAATTAGAAACTGCCCTCTGTCCCTCGGACTTTTCAGTTGCTCGTTAATTTGTAGCGCTTTGTCAAGAAAAACCTTGGCGCTATCTGTAATACCAAGTTTATTGTAATAAATGCTCAGGTTATTCAGATCCTTGATTATCTCTACCGAATCAAACGTTCGGGACTGAGTGCGGTAGGCCAGCCAACGGTACTTATATGCGAGAGGCCAATCCTCATTGTCAAACGAAATATGTCCGATCTGACGATAGACTTTTGCCAGGCGGCCCGGATCCCCGACTTTGGAAAAGCCATCGGCTGATTTCAGGTAAAAGTGTAAAGCGATATCATCATTTTTAATGGTTTCCTGAAACTGACCAGAGTAAAAATATACGCGGCCTGCCAGAAAGGGGTTATCAATTTTTTCAAGTCTTTCCAAAGCCTCATTGATCATCTCGTGAGCTTCAGGAAAGTTTTCCATCCGGTAGAAAATCATATACAGGATCAGGTAGGATTCGATCGTTCCTTTTGTATAGCCGATGCTATCACTTAACAATACCAGATCATGGAGGCGATCAATATCACCGCTTTGAGAATATCTTTCATTGAGACTGTCGACGACCGATTTCAGGTGATCATCCTTTGA
>CAYWHQ010000052.1:0-10642 GCA_964457665.1 uncultured Prolixibacteraceae bacterium
CAATACGACATCAGGTGCCCCAGTCCGGGGACCGAGGAGAAGATCTTCGCCATTCCGACGGCCAGGGAGACGGCCCCGCCGGTTCTCCCCGCAACCGATTCACCTACTTCCGATTCGAGGGTTGACAGTTCAGATGTGGTAAAACCCATCTCCCGGAGCTGCGGGAGGAAGTGGGCCAGCTTTTCTGCGGGTACATTGATCAGGAAGTAGTCGAGCGGCAGCAGGCTGGCGGCGGCGATAAGCGCCATGATGCTGACCAGGCCTTCGCTCAGCATGGCTCCGACGGCGATCGGCCGTATATGCGACTCGGTCATGATCATCTTGGGGGTGGTTCCGGAGCTGATCAGCGCATGAAATCCGGAGATGGCCCCGCAGGCGATGGTAATGAACAGGTAGGGGAAAAGGGTTCCCGGGATGACCGGTCCACCGCCTTTGATGAATGGGGTAAATGCCGGCATCTTCAGGTCCGGCGCCACGATGACGATCCCTGCCACAAGCATGGCCACTACACCCAATTTCATAATGGAACTCAGGTAGTCGCGGGGAGAGAGCAGCAGCCACACCGGAAGAACGGATGCCAGGAAGCCATAGGCGGCAAGAAGGATGGTCAGCGTTTTTTGGTTGAAGTCAAACCAGGATGCTAACGGTGATTCAGGGATATACCGGCCGAAAATAACTGCAAGGGTGAGCAGGATGACACCGATCACCGTTGCTTCGATCGTTTTGTCTTTCCGGAAACGGAACATCCAAATTCCCATCAGGATGGCGATCGGAATGGTGGCGGCAATAGTAAACGTTCCCCATGAGGATTCAGCCAATGCATTTACCACAACCAGTCCGAGACCGGCCATGGCAATCACGATGATGATAAAGGTTGCCAACGATGCAGTGATCCCGCTGGTGACCTTCCCTATCTCTTCCCGAGCAATCACTGCGAGCGATTTCCCATCGTGTCTGACAGAAGCGGCGAGGATTACCACATCATGGACTGCTCCTGCCATCACGGCGCCCACCACCATCCAGACAAAGCCGGGGAAATATCCAAACTGGCATGCCAATACCGGCCCCACTAAGGGCCCGGCTCCCGCAATAGCCGCAAAATGATGCCCAAACAGCACCCATTTGCTCATGGGGACGAAGTTTTGTTTATCGTAGAACCGGGTAGCTGGCGTAGCCAGTTTATCGTTAAGTGTCAGGACTTTTGCCGTGATGAACCCGAAGTAAAAACGGTAGGCAAGCGCGAATATAGCCAGGGAAGCGATTACCAGCGGCATGGCATTCATTGGGCAAAGATATAAAAGCGCCGTGATTTTTCCACCGTTTTCCTACATCTGCGAAACATATACAACCATTTACGAAATCTTTCTTGCATGCCGGTAAGGTTATTTTTATTTTTGATCTTTAAACGAACATCTCTCTCCATATGAAAAAGACCGTTCTCCCTTCCCTGAGTTTATTATTGTTGATCAGCCTGCCTTTTGTTTCATGCAGGAAGAACGACCCGGAGCCTGACCCTGCCGTAAGGATGAAAGATCTCAGGATCCCTGCCGGATTTACCTGGACAAATGCCAAAACCCACTCCCTTTTAGTTGATATAATCGGCAATGGGGAGAACAGGACGCTGGTGCTTTATGATAAAGCCGGGAACCGGCTCGATGCACAGAGCGTCCTGAGCAATCGTGCGGAGTTTTCCTACCAGCTGCCGGATACGGTCGATACGGTTAGGATCTACTCTCCCGACACACGTATCAGTAAATATGTGAAGGCCTCGGCGGGGCAAACCACTTTTGAATATCATATTCCGCTGAAGTCGGCAACGGGGGGGAACTTTGCCGTGAAATTAAACGGGGGAAGCAGTTACCTTCTTGTAAACAACGGGCAGGCAGGCGCCATTGTTACACAGTATCCCTTTACCTTCAGCGCCTGGTTCCGTACTACCGGCGGAGGCACGGAGAATATTGATATGGCTCTGGTGAATATCGCCGATCCCTCGTATGCCACGGTCTATCACGGTTTGTATTTACGTAAGTATCAGGAAAACTTTTATAAAGCCGGAGTGAAATCGAAAAACCTGGATAAGGAGTACGTAAAAAGTACCAACCAGAACGTATCCGATGACACATGGCACCAGGTGGTCGGGGTGTTTACGGCCGAGGGGACGCGAAAACTTTATCTAGATGGTATTTATGAAGGAATGAGTACCAGCGTATTACCGTATAATACGAACAATGTTCTGGTCACCTTTGGAAGATGGGGAGATAAAACACCCGACTGTTATTTTAACGGATTACTGGATAATATATGCATATGGAACCGGGCTTTGACCGATGCTGAGGTCGCCGCCTACTATCAGAATGATCCCTCGGGTACAGAACAGGGATTAAAAGGGTATTGGAGGTTTGAGGAGGGAGCAGGGCAAACAGCTGGAAATACCGCCTCTTTAGGTGGATATAGTGCCACACTGAGCAGCACGGTATGGGAGAATATTTCCCAGAAACCTGACACTGACGGCGACGGGGTTTTTGATGAATCGGATTTCTGGCCGACAGATCCCTCTAAGGCTTACAACTCGGTTTTTCCTTCAGGTAGCAACTATTATTTTCATATGTACGAGGACCTATGGCCCGGGATGGGTGATTACGATTTCAACGATGTGATCCTGAAGACCCGCCTGCATTTATGGAAGAATGCACAAAACAAACTTGTTGGGGGAAGGGTTATCAGTAATGTCTACTGGATCGGCGGGGGTATTCCGAGAGGTGCGGGCATGGAGTGGTTCAAGGCGAACAGCAACGCAAGTCAGTTGACATATCTGCCTGCCGGTGCGGTAACTATCACCGAAACGCCCGATGTAAAGACAGACACGGATGTGCCGAATGCCGTAACTATTTTTGACGGGAACATCATCGACCGGCTGAATGATACCATTGATTTCACTTTCGACTGGAACAACGCGGTTGCCGGTAATTCCCTGTGGGTACAGGTGTATATTTACATGAACCGCAACCATGAGGTACATATGTTTGGACATCCTCCTACCAGCGTGGCTGATATGGCTCTTTTCGGGACGGCCGATGATGCTTCTCCAGCAACCTGGGACTGGTCGGCCGGAAGGCAGTTTACCAATCCGGCAGGATTTTACCGTACGGCCACGAATCTCCCGTGGGGTTTGGAGATAGTGGCTAGTGAATGGTATATCCCCAATGAAACTACAGAAATCCTTCTTGCCTATCCGCAATTCCGGGCATGGGCTGAATCGGGAGGAACCGTAAATAAATCCTGGTATAACTATCCTGACCTGTCGCACAGTCATCTTCCCTGATCCAGATGCTGACGGTTTCCTTGTTTCCGTACCTTTTTTATTAGCACTCACACTCTTCCTCATCCGGTTGCGGAAGGTGGCCGGCCTGGTGGCTGTCGCAGGATCTGTGTTGATTTTCTGGATTTTTCGGAACATGCAACATCTTGGTTTAATTTTTTTCAGACTGCGGGATGTTCTTGTGAACCAGTTCACAATCTTTTTTACTTTTGCAGTTAGTTACATATTTTCATTTTAAAATTCAGACAGATGAGAAGATTTTCACTCTTTATTACCTGCATGTTACTGGCAGGTGTAACTTTCGGGCAAGCTGTTCCACGAAGCTGGGTCGTCCTGGAGATCGGCACAGGCACCTGGTGTACCTATTGTCCAGGCGCTGCAAACGGTGCTCACGATCTGCTTGCAAACGGCAAGCAGGTAGCGGTCATCGAGAATCATAACGGGGATGCTTTTGCCAACACTTACTCCAATGCCCGTAATACCTGGTATGGTATCACGGGATATCCTACCGCTTTTTTTGACGGGGTGTTGTCGCATGTTGGCGGAGCAGCCTGTCCGAATGGCAATGCATACACAAGCTATCTTAGCTTGTACAATCAAAGAATAGCCATACCTTCTCCATTGAAGGTCGACATTTCGGGGACAAGCAGTGGAAACACCTATAACATCACGTTGTCGGTCCAGAAGGTTGCCACCATCACTGCCACGGATATGAAACTGCATCTGGTGCTCACGGAGAGCAATATTTCAACGCCTCCCTGGCCAGGATCGGGAGGGTGTATGAATGAGGTAGAGCATGTGACTCGTCTGATGGTTCCGAATGAGAATGGGACATCCATCAGTTTTACCAGCGGAGACATGCAGGTTATTACCCTTTCGTTTACGAAGGATCCTACCTGGGTAACCAATGAATGTGAGCTTGTAGCCTTTGTTCAGGATAACTCTTCCAAAGAGATATTCAATGCTGCCAAGATAATGCTTACTGCGCTCCCGCCACCTATGAACGTCAATTTTACCGGTACGCCGACATCTGGTTGTGCACCGGTAAATGTAACCTACACCGACCTTTCAACCGGTGCCACCAACTGGCAATGGAATTTTCCGGGAGGTACCCCGGCATCCTCCTCTCAACAAAACCCTGTTGTTGTGTACAATGCTTCCGGTACATACGATGTGACCCTCACCGCATGGAACAGTGCCACCGGTCGTGGAGGAAAGATGGTTAAGACTGCCTATCTGAATATCAACGGTGCTCCGGCAGCTCCGGGTGTCCCGATGGGGAACAACTGGCTTTGCAGCAATCCTCCCAATCAGGTGTACTCAACTACAGGATCGACCGGCGCCACCAGCTATGAGTGGGATCTTTCCCCTGCATCAGCGGGCGTTCTAACCCCAGCCGGAACTACCTGCACAGTGGACTATGAAAATACTTTTACAGGAACCGCCTACCTGAAAGTTCGCGGTGTGAACAGTTGCGGAACCGGTGCCTGGTCTACTGCGCAGACGATCACCATCAGTACGGATCCAGGTCAATGCCCCACTCCGGTGGGGGATGATCAGCTTTGCCAGGATCCTCCCAGTACCACCTACACGACTACCGGGATTACGGGTTATTCCGTCTATGTCTGGCAGTTGTTACCTACCACAGCCGGAACGATGGTACAGAATGGCACCTCCTGCACCATTGACTGGAATGCCAGCTATATCGGAACAGCCGACCTTCGGGTAAAGGTGATCAACAACTCGTGTGAAGGGGCTTATTCCGATCCGCTGCTTATCGATGTGAGTGTTGCACCACAAGCCTTTAATACAACCGGGGGAGGCGTTTACTGCGGACAAGGCGGCAACGGGGTGGAAATTGGCGTGGATGGTTCTCAGACCGGGGTTAATTACCTGCTTTATCTTAACAGTGCGGCCACGGGAGCCAGTATCCCCGGAACCGGCGGCCCCATCACTTTCGGGAATCAGATGTCGGCCGGCACCTATTCCGTTATGGCCAATGATCCTGTGACAACCTGTGAGGTGATGATGAACGGAAGTGCGGTTGTATCGGTTGATCCCGAGCCACCTCTTACACCGGCCGAACCGGAGGGTCCTGAGCACGTCTACACAGGATCCACTCCCACCACAGACTACACGACAACCGGAGGGATGTATGCCTCCAGCTATTCCTGGGAGGTAAGTCCGTCCGAAGCAGGAATCTTTGCCGGCAACACCACCACGGGAACCATTACCTGGAACCAGAGCTATTCGGGGCAGGCAGCCATTAAAGTACAGGGCGTCAATTCATGCGGTGGCGGAAGCTATTCCCTTGAGCTTGACGTTACGGTTGATATCGGAGTTGGAATTCCCGATACCCGGAGCAGCGGAATCATTGTCCTTCATCCCAATCCTGCCAGCGGAAAGGTGACAATTACCGTTCCGGAACCAATGGAAGGCAACCTCCGGATCCTCAGCACCGCAGGTAGCTGCCTGAAGTATTTTAGCTCTGTGTCCATCGAAAATTCACTCACGTTGGATATAAACGATCTTCCATCGGGGATTTATCTGGTGGAGTTTACCGGAGCCCAACTGAAAAAGAACATGAAGCTGGTCGTACACTGACACTGGTTTACGGTTAGCTGCAAGCCGGCCTTATTCAGGGCCGGCTTGTTTTTTATGTATTTTTGCCGTCCGATGAAAAAATCTGTTCCACGATCCCCTTCTTTCAGCGAACAGGAACTGGAAAAATACAGTTCCGCATTTACCCTCTCCGACATGGAGATCTTCCTCTTCCCGGAGTTAATGTATAGTCTGGTTCTGGCCAACATCATGTCGCCGGAAATCTGGAAATGGAGGGAAGATCCCTGGTTCAGGGGGATCGGTAAAATGAATTCCGCCAGGAGGATCAACCGGGTGAAGCAGTACATCATGGATCATTATAGTTTCAATCTCGACCTTGAAACATGGGGACTGACGGACAAGGACAGGGAATTGGCAAGATTCAGCTCTTTTGTAGATGAAAAGATACTGGCAAGTTCCAATGCCCTTTTCGGTTATGAAGGCGACAGGTATTATTTTGACATGGACATCAGGCGTCATTTCGGACTGGATAAATACGATTCTGATATTATTCCATATTGGAAGACTGAGACGGTTGAGGCGATGAATGCATTCCGGTTCAAACCGGGGTATGAACAGGGAGCCGGGGAGTGTGTTTCTCTTGCATCCCTTTATGCGGCTGCTTTGTTTATTGTCGGCGAAATTCCACTCGAAGACATTTATCTGTTGGGAACCCCGCTTCATTCGCAGAACTTTATTCTTTCCGGCGACGGGGTCATCACCAATAACCGGAGGATTGTTACCCGGCAGATGTGGTTTAACGGTACGGAGCTCTCCGCGCTGGCACGCAGGGCGCTCGAAAACGAACAGGTTACCCTGGTTGCCCATTGTTCAGGATGGGTTCATTCGGTTTTTCCCGGAGCGACCATGGATCCAAACTTCTATGATAGGTTAAAAAGATCGTTACATAAATTCCTTGAGACAGAGGTAGATTACGAGATTTTTATCAATTTCCTGCGGAACCACAACAACTACCGGAGTTATTTCCAGATCGCTTTCCCTTGTCACGGCAACGAAAAATTTATCCGGATGGAGAAGGCATTCGGGTATGAGCATGGCAGTAAAAACAGACTGGGTGATAAAACTGCCCGAAAGTTATTCTGTGAGATGGATGAAGAGGACCTGACATTGAATCCTGATCCGGAAAGAATCATTATCCGTGCAGAGGATCAACTTTTCAGGAGACGCGGGTATGAAGTTTTTCTGAACGATCTGCTGGCCATGTATCCTATATTTACCCGAAACGATTCGTTTAGTAAGGACTTCAGGCGCTTCGTCCATACGACCCCAAGACTTCCGTCGGTTGATACATGGTATGACGGGGCGGCAGGCAAAGGAATCCGGTTGGCAGTGGGAATGTCGCGTACAGAGATTATGGAGTATCTTTCCGGTTTGCGTCATGACAATGGGGTGGCCGATCTGGCTTTTTACGCGGGAAGATATCTGGATCACTGCGACTGGAATCCTTTTTTGAAGGCATGTCTGGAGCGTAATCCCGTTTCGGTTCTCTTTTTCTCTCAGGCCGAGATCCGTGAGGTGTACAATATCCTTCTGCAGTGGCCCGGGGAATCGATTTACAGCGGGAACCGGCTGGCCCTGCCCGACGAAATTGTCAATTTCAAAAGAGGAGATGGCATCGAAAAGGCAATCACCATCATGAACCTCTTGAAATCACGGCACCAGGGAGAAAACGCCTTTCTTACGGTCACCGGAAATGTTGTAAAGATTAAAGGGCAAGCCTTCTCCTTTGAATTCATAACCCGGAAATCCTTTGATGGCCTTGCCCTGTAATTTCCGGAATTTTTTCATCATACTCCCTCCAAAATAGAAGATTTGTGCCTACAATGTGAGCATAAGGGGTTATTGATCTTTGCCCTCTCCTTTGCTATCATCACTGCCTGATCCATTTTCCGGAGCCGATAAGGCGGTTTCCGGCAGTGATGGAATAGCAATAAAGCCATGGAATGAAAATTTTGCAGCACATACCTTAATGCGAAACGGCTATTTTTCCTGTTTTGGAGCTCGTACCATTGGTTATGGTATAAAAATAGATGCCTGTTATAAGGTTTTTGGTATCAACGGTGATTTCTGTCTTACCATGCAAAGAAATTTCTTGTACTACCTGTTTGCCAAAAGATCATAAAGGATGATCCGCGCATCCTTTGCTGAAGGTAATGTTCTGAAACTGAAGGTGACTTTATCGCTGGCGGGGTTGGGGAATACCTGAAAAGTGATGTTGCCGGTTTCGTGAGTGGAAACCCAGGGTATATTGCATCCACCTTCTCCCCAGATGGGAATCCCGTTCTCCTTGACACAAAACAGTTCGCTGCCGAAACCCAATCCAGGAACAATTGGATTGCCCAGGCCAAAACAACCTCCGATACTTTCGATATAATAGCACTCATTATCGTTGTTAAAGTTAAATTTCTTACGAACCTCTCCGTTTAGAAGTGTAACATCTTCAATTTGTGTCAATATTAATGTTGCGCCCATCCCCGTGTATTCGGATTGCAACGTATCTCCAACCTGCAATGAGAAATCATACAACAATTGATCATGATCATTGGAGGATGCATGCCAAATGTAAACCATCCTTGTAAGGGTATCTTCACGTAATCTTGCAGAGAGATATGCAACTGTATCCACCTGAAAAGGAGGGCAGATATTTCCGCCAGGACCGGGTTCTCCAACCATTCCATATCCATTCTCCAAACGATAATAATGTCCCTCAATCAATGAATCGCCCAAAATAAACTCGGATCTTCCGGCTCCTGTATAACATGGCAGTGGACTTTCATATCCTCCTTCATCCCAGGTAACATTCGTTCTGATCAGTGGATGATAGGTTTGACTGTAAACCAGTGAGCTTATCAGGGTAAAAAAAACGCAACCAATAATCTTTTTCATGGTGTGTGTGTTTTAATGAATTTTGTGCTTGCAACTATATTAATGACTGGGAACAGGATATGCCTGTTTTCAGGTTTTATCCCAATCCTGCCAGAAATCATTTCGTTATTGAGCCGACGGACATGCAGGCAGGACAGGTAAAGCTGGAACTGGCCGACAGCCGGGGAGACATTGTTGTAACCTGGCAGTTAACGTCTGCACCGGCAACCTTATCTCTTCCGGAAGGGATTTCTCCGGGATTATATTAACTCCGGTTCATCAGTGGTAACGGAGTATCGACAGCAAAGCTGATGGTGAATTGAAAGGGGTCATCCCCAGGGTTTTCCGGTTTCCCAGGCTCCCCTGGTAAAATCAGGAATCTCCACCGAAGTTCCGCGGGTTTTTACGGATATCTCGCTCAGTTCCACGATAGAGGACCAGGCTGCGGCATCGTACACATCCTGATCAAGCGGTAAACCATTGCGCAGGCAATGAATAAGCCGGTAGTCCATGATGAAATCCATACCGCCGTGACCGCCAACTTCGCGGGCTTTTTGTCCGATCTCCCTTGACAGGGGGTGTTCATACTGTTTCATCAGGTTATCAAATTCCTCTTTGCTGAGCCATTCGTGGGCATTTGGCTCGAGAGCGATCCGTTGCTGCGGCCATTTTTGGGCTATTCCTTTGGTACCGCTCAGCAGGTGAATTCTGCTATAGGGTCTGGGCGAGGTTGTATCATGCTGGATCATGATGGTTTTCCCGTAAAAGGTTCTGACCAGTGTGGTGTTCATATCGCCTAAGCGGTAGTCCTGAACCGCCTCAGGACTACCTGCCCCGAACTTCTCCTTTGCATAAATGCTCATGCCGGCCTGGTTGGTCGACATGGAGGTAAGGAATTCCATGCGGTCGCCCCGGTTGATCTTCATGATCTGTGCTACGGGTCCCAGCCCGTGGGTAGGGTAAGGATTTCCCGTATGGTATTTGCTGTAATCAAGCCTCCACATACGGTAGTAACCATTTTCCTTATCGAATTTCAACCAGCGTAGATCATGAATATAGGCACATTCCGCATGCATGACCTCCCCGAGGAGACCCTGCCGTACCATATTCAGGGTGGTAAGCTCAAAGAAGTCATAACAGCAATTTTCCAGCATCATACAATGGCGCCGCGTCTTTTCGGAGGTATTAACCAGTTCCCAGCACTCTTCAAGTGTCAGGGCTGCAGGAACCTCCACTGCTGTGTGTTTCCCCTGGTTCATGGCGTACAAGGCTACGGGGGTGTGTAATTTCCAGGGAGTACAATTATACACAAGGTCAATATTTTCGTGCCGGCAGAGGTTCATCCAGTCATCTTCACCGCGGGAAAAACCTGCGGGTTCATTCCTGCCTGCGTCCCTGACAATTTTCCGTGCCTGTTCCACCCTTTCGGGCACTACATCGCAAACGGCAGTGATCTCAGCCCCTTCTACCTTCAGCAAGCGTTGTACTCCATCCATTCCGCGCATACCAAGGCCAACCATTCCGATCCTGACAGTTTTCAGCGGATCGCATGCCATACCCATCACCGAGGATCCTTCACGAACCGGTGTTTTCAATGATACAGGAGTCGCCATTCCCTGGAAATCAGACAATCCTGCTGCGGCGATCCCCGCAGCAGCAGTCTTAATAAATGATCGGCGGTTGGTTTTCATGGTATGGATGGTAAAAAGGTTCCTGAATCAGAGTTTTACGGAAATGCCTGCCCTGATGGCACCCAGGAAACCAAAACCAACCTCGGCAAAACCGGCCACTTCCTTGCCGATTCTGACCCCCATGCCATTTACATGGAAAGCGATG
>CAYWHQ010000053.1:0-10621 GCA_964457665.1 uncultured Prolixibacteraceae bacterium
GGTGGATGCCTGGCGGCGGGAAAGTTTTCACCTGATGAAATCCGAGATTATCCGGCAGATGTCGGATGATAACACGCCCGAGGCAGTCGATATTTTCCGGCTGGGGTTGAAAGATAAGGATGCGCTGGTACGCAGAACCGTGCTCCAGGAGGTAGTTCCTCTTCCATACCATATTATGGAGGCGGGTGAAAGGTGTCTTTCCGACTCCTCCTATCATAACATCGAACTGGCCCTGGAGAACCTTACCCGCTCCTTCCCTGAGAATGATTCGCTGTACCTTGACCTCACTGCAGGGATGGAGGGATGGAGGGGAAAGAATATCCGGATGAAGTGGCTCGAAATCCAGCTGAAGAAAGGGAATTCTGATTATTTGCCGGAGCTTGTAAGGTACACCGGTCCTGAATACGAGTTCGAAACCAGGATCAATGCCTTTGATGTACTCCGTGAAATCAGGTTTGTAAACGAGGTTACGGCGCTTCATGCAGTTAATGCGGCTAAACATTGGAATAACAAGTTATCCGCAGCCGCCAGGGATTATCTGAATTATTTCGGAATATCCGGGATTTAACGAAGAGGTCCGGGATCCTCCATAAGGTTCCCGGACCAACTTCCTGCCAATCAACGGTTGAGAAAAGACTTTTATGGATTAGGCGGGCTGTATATCTGTGCAGGATCCCTGTAACCCGGTAAGTCTTTATACCAGTCGGGATAAAGGGTGCCTCCGGATTCAGCCCAGGCGGCAAACTTCAGGTGTCCGAGGAGTATCTGTACCATTTCCCAGGTATAATCATATTTCTGTGTGATATGGATACCCCAGGGAAGGTTGCTGTCGGTCTTATAGTACCTTCCGGTGAGCGGATCGCTGTCGTCATCCTCCGTCTGGAAAAGTAACGGATTGACCAGTGAGGTGGGAATGTGGTCGGGCAGATGGATCTCAGTTCCCCTGACTTTATTCTTGATAATGAACGGATTGTAGGGAGGAGTTCCGACAGCAGTCAGCTCCTGCGGGGGATTGAAATGGAGGTTTACACGAATTGTATCGGAGTACCCGTAAGGCATGTTGGGTTCGGTATTGTAGAAGGTACCACCCACACGGTTGATCACGTTATTGTGGTTTTCGTAAACGATGATGACGGCTTTATCCTGGGCATTTTCAGTCCCGTTGGCTGCAATGCTCACATAGGTCCAGGGATCGTGGGGAAGGCCTGCATAGGTGATATCCACTGATTCGACCACGGCGGGTGCCAGATTGTCGAACTGCCAGCCAAATCCATTTTCCAGACTCGCACCCACGGCCCGCACATAGAATACCGGTTTTACGTCAACCACCTTATTCCAGGCGCTGGTCACCACCCTGTACTGATAATCGATCACTGCATCATTCATGTCATAATCGCCTCTTCCCGGCCAGAGATCTTCGAAACCAAGCGTACCCCAGGAGGTTTTGCTGGGATACCAGTTGTCGTAGGCACGGGTATAATCATTGGGATAATCGTCGAGGTTATCCGGTACACCGTCGCCATCCGAGTCGTTCACCGGCTGGTTACCGCTTCCTTCCGGATTACAGCCTGATATGGGAATATAGTTCTGCGGATTGGAGAGGGCGTGCAGGGTGGCTCCGTTCTTAAAGTTGGCAGGATAACTCCCGGCCAGCAGTGTACCGTTGGGCGTGAGCATCTCAATGGGACCATCCACGAATTTATTCCCGTTAATGCGCCCGCTGTTGGAACATCTGATCACACTACCTGACCCCTGACCGGTTACCGTGTTGTTCATTATGAAATCGCTGCACGACATCATCGACTGGCTTTGCAGCACGATGTCAGCATCGCCATTTACCGTCATCCCGTTGTAAGCCCTTATATAACCTGCCACAGAGGTGTAATCGATGTTATTGAAGTTGATGCTGTTGTGGGCGATGATCTTGCATACGTTGATCACAGTGCTGTTGTTGAAGTTAATCGATCCGATGACATCGATAAAACCCTGGTTATTACAATAGTTAACAACATTCCAGTTGCTCTGGATGCTTAGCGTTCCCGCATTAATCAGTACTCCTGAATTCCCGTTCATATTGTATTCGCCATTTACGGTCATGGTCCCGTAGTTTACTACCGAATCGTTTGGGGTGAAGTTGGAACTGATCGTGGTGGTTCCATAATTGTAGAGCCGGGAAGTCTGGTTCATATTGATGCTGCCGATAGTGGCTGTGCTGTTGGAGTAAATATAAAGTTTCGACTTTTGCTGCATGTTAAGTGATCCAATGCTAGCGTTTCCGCCGGCAGTCACGATCAGGTTGCAGAGATTATTGCCCTGCCCCATGCTGATCGTGCCGTTAAAGGTTCCGCAGATCTTGAGGGTTCCCTTGTTGATGGCAATGCTGCCGCTGTAACTGACGGGGATGCAATATGTTTGACCGTTGCTTATGGTGACCGAGCCCGATCCGTTCAGGGTTTGATTGCATCCCGTGGTGCAGTCGGGATCATTCACTGCGAATATCCCCTTGAGATCGGATGTTTCCGTGAAAGCATAGACAACCTTGTCTGAAACAGGTACATTGACCAGCTGGTAGTATCCGTCGCTGCCCTTCAATTCCAGGTAAAGGTTTATCAGGGCGGTCGGGATCCTGATGTTGGATTCAAAGGGAAGGTTATATCCGACGGATCCGGTCATAAGCAGGCCAGCTCCTTCAAAAGGATTCCCTGTGTAAATATTCAATCTGCTCAGTGTGCCGATAGAGGCCGGAGCCAGATTCAGACTGATGCTGACCTGTATCTCCCGCGATGTTTCCCAGTTGAAAGTTGCCGGAATGACCAAATCCTCCATGGTCTTTTTTTCTTTAGGAGATGGTACTGGCATCTTATGACAAGACGACAGATACATTGACAGACCGCCTATCAGGAACAGTCCCAAAAGTTGCTTTGCTTTCATGGCAGTAAGATATTTAATACAAAAATAATCCGAATGACCGGAGCCATCAAGGGCTATTTTGTATCTGCGTTAAAATACTTTGCAATTGTGCATTTTTGATGAGATTTTGCGTTGCAGTATTTCATTTCCAAACGTAACCGGGCGATAGAAAATTGCTGGTCCCATGGAGGATCATAATTTAGTCCAGATAAAATAAATCGTAATTTTGCCGCATGGATGGAGTAAAAGTTATCGTTGGGTTGAGTGGCGGCATTGATTCGGCGGTGGCAGCCCTGCTGTTGAAAAGGCAGGGATACGAGGTCACCGGTGTTACTATGGCCATCTGGGATGGCGCCTACCGGTCAACCGGGAAGCATGCATGTTATGGATCCGATGAAGAGGAGGAGATCAGGGAGGCGGCTGAGATCGCCGGCAGGATTGGCATAGATCATCACGTGTTTGATTGTTCGGAATCCTACAAGGCTTCTGTTCTGGATTATTTCCGCAAGGAATATCTGTCCGGCCGGACCCCCAATCCGTGCATCCAGTGCAATAAGCTCATCAAATTCGGATTGTTGCCGGAGATGGCACGGAAAGGAGGGCTGGACTTTGATTATTTTGCCACAGGACATTACAGCCGCATTGCCAAAGATCCCACGACACATCGTTTTCAGCTGCTCAAGGGGACTGACATCAAAAAGGATCAGTCGTATTTTTTATACAGGCTGACGCAGGAGCAGTTGTCGCATGTGCTTTTACCGGTCGGAGAATTCACCAAGAGAGAGATCCTTCAAATCGCCGGGGAGGCGGGAATGAAGACCGATAATTATGAGGAGAGTCAGGACTTTTACAGTGGTGATTACAAAGAGATCCTCAATGCCGGGGATCTTCCCGGAGATATAACGGATACGGATGGCCGGGTGCTGGGACGGCACAACGGTATCTGGAACTTCACGATCGGCCAGCGCAAAGGGCTGGGTATTGCTTTTAGTGAACCACTCTATGTTGTAGCGCTCGACAAGGAATCCAACAGGGTTGTTGTCGGAACACGTCAGCACACCTGGCGTTCTGAATTTTTCGTATCAGATCTGAACTGGATCTCCGTTCCTTTCCCGGAACAATCGTTGGAGGTTTTTGCAAAGATCAGATCAGCCCAGCAGGAACGGGAAGCGACCATTGAACCTGCAGGCGATGATCAGATAAAAGTAACGTTTTACCATCCTGCCGATTCCATAACCCCGGGGCAGAGCGCAGTTTTCTACCAGGGTGACATGGTAATAGGAGGAGGAATTATAATCTGATGACTATGAGATCCATTTTTACAACATCATTGCTGCTGGTCCTTGTCTCAGGGTATTCGCAGCATATGCAGGATGTATCATTCAGAAATCTTAAGAAACATACTGAATTCCTTGCTTCGGACTCCCTGAAGGGACGAAAACCCGGTACCCCTGAAATAGAAGTTGCCGCAAAGTACATTCTTGGTCAGTTCCGCAGCGCCGGACTGATCCCGATGGGAGAGGAAGGAATGCAGTATTTTGAGATTGTGACTGATGTGACAACCGGCCCTGATAATTTTCTGAAGGTCGGCGGACTGGAAGGGAGGCTTTTCACTGATTTTACTCCTGTGGCCTTCTCATCAACCGGCAGGGTGGAGGGTAAACTTGTATTTGCAGGTTTTGGCTTTGATGCGGAATTTGATACGTTGCGCTGGAACGATTATGCTTCGATCGATGCTGCCGGGAAATGGATTATGGTATTCAGGGGAGACCCGGAACCGGACAACAGCGATAGCCGGTTCATACCCATCAGTAACATCAGGACGAAGGTGCTGACCGCCAGGGATAAAGGAGCGGCAGGTGTGTTGCTTGTTACACCGAAGAGCCTGGAGAAGGACGACAAGCTGATGACCCTGCAGGCGGAGAACAACGAAGTGACGGCTGGCATTCCCGTAATAAATATCAGGCGGGAATTTGCCGACAGAATGCTTGGGAGGAGCGGTTTCTGCGACAGTATCGAAAAGATAATCATCAAAGGGAAAACCCCTCAGTCGTTTGAAACGGGAGTGGTGCTCGGCGGAGGAGCGGAAGTTAACTTCACGAAGGAACGAACAGCCAATGTGGTTGCTTACATTCCGGGTAGCGATCCGCTTCTCAGTGATGAGTTCCTGGTAGCAGGCGCCCATTACGATCACCTGGGAATGGGCGGACCGGGCAGCGGCTCCCGGATGCCTGATACGACTGCAGTGCACAACGGAGCTGATGACAATGCGTCTGGGGTTGCTATGATTATTGAACTTGCCAGAGTTCTTGCCATGGAAAAGGAAAGACTGAAGAGGAGTATCATTTTTGTCGCCTTCAGCGCGGAGGAGATGGGACTCATCGGATCGAAGTTTTTTGTGAACAATCCTCCTGCGGAACTGAAAAAAATCCGCGCCATGTTCAATTTTGACATGGTCGGTCGGTTCGATAAGGAGAAAAACGCCATTTCCATTAGTGGTACCGGAACTTCTGCCGAGGGTGATTCGGTGCTTCGCTTACTGGAGAGCGGATTGCCCTTCATGGTTACACATTCCCCCGATGGGTATGGCCCTTCAGACCATGCTGCGTTTTATTCGGCAGGGATTCCTGTCTTCTATTTCAATACAGGTGTGCACACTGATTACCACACCCCTTTCGATGATATCGAAAAACTGGATTTCAGATCCCAGGCTGCGATCGGTGATTTCGCAGCGGATGTGATCCTGAAGATTGCTGATATGGATGAGGGGCTGACATTCAGGGAGTCGGGAAAAAAGGATGGAAGCGGAAGGTACGGCAGGAGGCTTAAGGTCACCCTTGGGATCATGCCAGATTTTGCCGGCAGTGAAACCAAAGGCCTGCGTGTCGACGGGGTGACCAAAGACGGGCCGGCTTACAAAGGAGGAATGCTCAAAGGAGATATCATCATCTCCATCAACGGACTCAGGGTAGAGAATATCTACGAGTACATGTCGAGGCTTCAGAAACTTCAGCTCGGGCAAACCATTATGGTGGAGGTTGTGCGTGACAAGAAGAACCAGGTGTTACTTATACAGCTCTGATGGTATCTCTGAACGCCGGAACAGGATTTTTCACGGAAGCCTTTCTGCTGAAATTCATCAAATTTTCCATTGTTGGGTTTTCAGGGATTGTGGTTGACTTCGGTATTACCTTCCTGGCCAAGGAGATCTTCCGTATCCAGAAATATGTTGCCAATGCCATCGGATTCGCCATTGCAGCCACTACCAATTACATGCTGAACCGGGTATGGACCTTCAACAGTGAGAATCCCAACATAATACTGGAATTCACAAGGTTTTTCGTGATTGCCCTGATTGGCCTGATAATCAATATTTTCATTGTATGGGCCATGAATGGAAAACTGCGCGTGAATTTCTACCTGTCGAAACTTGTGGCCACTGTGATGGTCACCATGTGGAACTTCCTGATCAATGCTTATTATACCTTTGCCTGATCGGTTTCAGGGAGTAAAGCTCTCAGGTACACAAATGATAAAATCGGCTTTTCCAAGATTGGATTCCTTCAGTGAACCGATCTCTTCCTGCTCCACGGTAGTGATGGTAAGAACTTTCAGCGGGAAATCGGTGCGGCTGATATAGTGTTTGACATACCAGACGATACCCTGGTAGTTATCGCTGTGGTAGGCTCCGTTGATATGGAGGAAAATGGTTTCGTTCTCCACGCCGTTCTTGAGGATGAACCATGCCATGGTGGCATCTTTGAGGGCCTGTGCTTTTCCGAGGTTGCCTGACATATGGGCCGGCATACCGTCGCCAACCGCTTTTCCGATGGATCTGTAACATTCCAGGGTATCGGGATACCTGAGGGGAAGAGGGGCGATCAGCCCTCGTTGAAAGGCATTCAGGCTGTCAAGAATTTCCAGTCCTTTCAGATTAACCATTGCGGCATATCTCCGGGGAACATTGGTGGCGATGAAGCGGATCTTTTTTTCCCTCGCAAGATCCATCAGGGGGGCATAATCGGTTTTGTAATTGGGCCAAAGTTTTGCCTCCGACTCAAAATCTTTTTTTCGGATCATACCGGTCGTGTATTCGTTGACCAGCAACTGATTGTCGGTTTCAAACATCTCTGCTCCCAGGACCAGTCTTTTTTCTGTCAGTTTAGCCAGGTCGGATGCCAGTTCATACTGAAGCCAATGGCATACGGGGTTGTTGTGGATCTCTCCGAAGAGAATCAGGTCGGCTCCAAGGGCTGCCTTGAGCATTTTTTCATAACCCGATTTACTTCCGTTATGCTTGAAGATATGGTAGGCGGGTTTGTCGTTCTCCGCAATGAGATAAGATTGAGAGATAAGGATCAGCACTAAAAGGATTATTTTTTTCATATCTGCCTGTGTTTGTTAATAAATGAATTCATCCTCTTCTTCCGGGGTGATCTCAAGAATCTGGTTCAGGTCGGGTTGGTGAATCTTGCCGTCGAGGATATCCCTGTAGCGGGCGGGATTATGGATGAGGGCAAGGGCCTCCGTGATATCCTTGTCATCCTGCAGGGATGAAATGATTTTACCCTTCTGGTAGTAATACCTTGAAATGATTTCGAGTCTGAGAAGATCTCTGATCTGCTCTTCATAATTGGTAATATCATTGAGTTTATCCGATTCTATCCGTGCTTTCAGGAGGTCGTACTCATTGCGGATGGCATCAAGGTACTTTTCTTTTTCGGCGATTTTTTTAAGCTGTTCAAGCGCTTGCTCGGAGCGGGTTTCATACCGATAGTCCTTGTCATGGATAAAACGGGTGAAATCATTGAAAATACTGTCAGTAATCCGGAACTGGTCAGGGGGTGGGATGGTCGGTTGTTTTTGTTCGAAGAGGGTGGCATAATCGAAGATCAGGTATTTTGAATAAAGTGTATAGGTGATGGTCGCGAGTCGTCTCGGTGTTGTCAGGATGTCGGGGCTGATACCTCCGGCATCATAGACGGTTCTTCCTTTTTTCGTCTTGAATGCTCTTACCAGGGAATCGGGAATCCTGTCGAACTGTCCGTTTCCGTTCTTATGGGAGTAGTCGATCGATTGTATGCACCGTCCGCTGGGGATATAATATTTTGCCACGGTTACTTTGAGCTGGGCATTGTAACTCAAAGGGACAACGTTCTGAACCAGTCCTTTCCCGAATGTTTTCTGGCCGATCACAACGCCCCTGTCGAGATCCTGGAGCGCACCCGCGAGGATCTCGCTGGCAGAGGCGCTTTGCCGGTCGACGAGTACGACTACAGGGATGGTGAGGTCAACAGGAGGATTAAGGGTTGCATATTTTCGGTTTTTATCGGGTTGTTTCCCTCGTGTGGAGACAATCTCCTGGCCTCTTTCGATAAAGAGGTTTGCAATATCCACTGCTTCATTCATCAGGCCGCCGCCGTTTCCCCGGAGGTCGATGATAAGACCTTTAAGGTTTTTTTCCTCCCTGAGTTTCAGAAAAGCCTGCTTGAATTCCCTTGCCGCGTTTTGAGTAAATCCGGAAAGCTTGATATAACCGGCATCGCTTCCGATTATCCCGGAATAGGGGATATTGTCGATCCGGATGTTTTCACGGATCAGGGAAATTTTCATAGGCTGATCGTTGCCGGGACGTTCCAGCAGGAGCTCAACCGTAGTACCTGCCTGTCCTTTCAGCGCTGAGCTGACCTCGTCATATTGTTTTCCCCTGGCGGATTGACCGTTTATTTCCAGGATTCTGTCGCCCGCCTTGAGTCCGGATTTTTGTGCAGGTGACCCTTGATAGGGTTCCGAGATCACCGCCATATTGTTTTGCTGATGTATCAGCGCCCCGATACCGCCATACTGACCGGTGGTGATGAATTTGTAGTCTTCAATCTGCGATTCGGGAATGAAGTTCGTATAGGGATCAAGCGACATCAGCATGGCATCGATACCCTCTTTGGTAAGCTGCCCTGGTTCAATCTCATCGACGTATTCCTGGTTCAGTTGTTTGAACAGGTTCGAATAGATATCAAGGTTTTTAAGTATTTCGAAACTATTGTCTTTTGTTCCCTGGGGAAACCCCGGTAAAGAGAGGAATGCAGATATCAGGACCAGCAATGAGATTTTCCTTGTCAAACCGCACATATTTTTTTGTTGTTCAATTAATGATTTCATTCATGGATGGATTTGTCTTACGGTACCGGATCAAAACCACTTCCGCCCCAGGGATGGCACCGGCCGATGCGTTTCAGCGCCAGCCACAATCCTCTGAAAGGCCCATGTTTTTGGATAGCTTCCACTCCGTATGCCGAACAGGAGGGGGTGAACCTGCACGAAGGCATCAGGTAGGGTGAAATGGCACCCTGGTATATCCTGATGAGAAGGATGAGGAAATTACCCAGTAACCGCTTCATGTTTACCCTTCAAACGTTTCAAAGTTAGGATTATTTTTTCATGTATCCGGGAGGAGGGGAGAATCGATCTGCTCATGTACCGCAGGCAGATGATCATGTTTTGTCCGGCCGGCAGATGACTTCCCGTCAGGATATGTTTATGAAGGCGATAACCTTCGCGCATTCTTCGCCGGAGCAGGTTTCTGGTGGAAGCATTGCGGAAGGTCTGCCTGGGAACAGAAAAGAGTACCTTCACAGGCGTGACATCCGTTTCCGGATGGATCATCCAGGTAACCTTAAAGGGATATTCAACCCAGGTTTTTCCCTCCCGGAAGAGCTTTCTGATGAGGTTTAGATTGCTGAGCCGTTCGTCCTTTGACAGTGTATTTGCCAAATGGTTTATTTCTTTTTCAGTTCTGACTGAAGGAACTGATCGATGGCCATGGTCATGGAGGGTGCTTTTTCGGTGGGAGCTTCCAGACCGAGAACCAGGCCCGATTCCCTCACCTCTTTAGCGGTGGAGGACCCGAATGCCCCGATGATAATATTGTCCTGCCGGAATTCGGGAAAGTTCTTAATAAGGCTTTTAATACCCGAAGGACTGAAGAACACGATCATGTCGTACTGGGTGAGATCCACACCGGTAAGGTCGTTGGCAAGGGTACGGTAAATGACGGCTTTTTTGTAGAAAACCTTATGTTCTTCGAGGAGGTGCGGTATCTCCTGTTTATGGATGTCAGAACAGGGGAGCAGGAACTTTTCTGTCTTGTGTTTCTTGATCAGATCCATCAACATGGAGAAGTTCTCCTTGCTGTGAAATATCTTCCTTTTGCGGAACTGCACATATTTTTGCAGATAATAGGCGGTTGATTCGGAGACACAGAAATATTTCATGGTTTCCGGAACCTCGATCCGCATCTCCTTGCACATCCTGAAATAATGGTCGACCGCATTCCTGGAATTGAAAATAACTGCAGTGAAATCCAAAATATTCACACGGTCCTTCCGGAAGTCACGGGCGGGGATCCCCTCGATCCTGAAGAATTTCTGAAAGGTGATCTGCACATTGTACTTACGGGCAATCTCTCCGTACGGAGATTTCTCTAAGTCGGCGGGTTGCGGTTGCGAAATTAATATATGCTTGATCTTCAACGCTTAAGAGGAATTGGTTTTCGCAATACTGTTCTTACATCTCTAACCTCCTGCCATTCCGGCGAATATCAGGACGATTTTTACCAGAAGAATCAGGGGTAAAATTTCGAGCGTGCAAAGGTACACAAATAAAAATAAATAGGAAAACCTGTGCAGCGATAACCCTATTATAAATCCCCGCA